>CAJBVC010000312.1 GCA_903958915.1 uncultured beta proteobacterium | reverse complement strand
GTTGCAGCACCTTGGCCTCAGGTGTCTTCAACTCCAGGCTCAGGTGCTTCAAGGGCATCCCAACCTCATGGAAACAGGCTGCAATGCCAGTGAATGCGCCAGGCGTTACGCAGCGCTCCCGGAGCATGTCATTGAGGACCGCTTCGCCATGCCCCTCCACCACTGCCTGGGGAATTCCTGTCATCTCGAGAAACGCCGGGTTGACGAACCGCACGGTACCGTCGGCAGAAAACGCCACCAGTCCATCCGGGCTCAGCGTGAACAACACGTTGAGTTGAGCATTCTGGTCTTCCATCGCAGCGCTGGTCACTTGCAGTTTTTCTGTTTGCTCTCGCACCTTGCGTTGCACTACAGCCGTTTGCCCCGTGGTGACCAGCAGCAGCACCTGCAGCAACGCCACCAGCACCAGCCCACCTGCCCCCACGAACAGGGTGGTCCAATGGCTGCGACTGCCTGTGAAGTCCGGCGTCGGATAGACACTGAGCCGCCAGGAGCGGTCGGCCATCAGAATGTCCTGTTGCCACAGGTATTCGCTCTCGGGCACCGCGGAACCGGGATGCGAGCTGTACATGAGTGAGCGATCCGCAGGAGCCTGCACATCGTCGACGCGCACCACCAACCCGGGGTTGACCACACCGCCAATCGCAATATCCACCATCTGGTCGACCTTGATCACTCCCACCGCAAAGCCCAGCAGTGTGCCGCTACGCGCATCCTGGCTTGGCATTGCTACATAAGCCGGGTGCAGCAGCAGGACCCCCACGCGCTTCTGGTTTTCCTGCACCAGTTGCACCGCCGCGGTCACGGCAGGTGCTGCCGAGCGCTTGGCGCGCTCAATGGCTTCGTGGCGCACACCGTCCGAGTTGATATCAAACCCCACGGCGGGCCGGTTGCCCTCCAGTGGCTCAATCAAACCCACCGGCACATAGTCGGGGCGATCGGCGGCGCGCACCAGACGGCGCTGGCTATCGCGCTCCTTGATTTCAAAGCCTGGCACCGCGGCTCGCCGTTCCATGGCGCGCTCAAACGCGCTGCGCTGTGCTGCTTGCACAAAGGGGTTGATGCTCAGCGCAAAGAGATCGGGGTTGTCTCGCAGGGTGATGCGGGTGAAATACTCGAACTTGGTGTGATTCATGTCCGGCGTCACCTCGAACAAACGGTGCAATGCCGACAGTGCTTCCTGGTGGGCAATGAACCGTTGCGCCAACAGCCTGGAAATTTCCTCCCCGTGGCGACCGACCGCCTGAATATCCCGTGAGCGCTCCCACTTGGCCGCAACCACAAATGCGCCTGCGACCACACCAAGTGCTACCAGCATGGGCGGCAACAGCGTGAACAGGCGGCTTTTCCACAGCGCCTGATGGCGCGCAAAGATGGCAAGGCTCATGGGCATCACCACCAGCACGCCCAGCACATCGCCCGACCACCAGTTCCACCAGACGTTGGCGTAGTCGCCGCCAGGCAACAGTTGCCCCCACCAGAGCATGGGCACCGCCAGACTGGAGGCTACCAGGCAGGCGACGGGGCCGGCCAGCACCAGGCTGCGCAGGATCTGCGCCTCCTCTTCCATGGCGCGCCAGCCCGCGCCAACACCACGTTCCACCAGATAACGCGCCAAAAGCGCCTGCAGGGTCACCGCCGAGGCAATTCCCAGAGCCAACGCCGCACTGCGCCAACCCAGACTTCCGTTCTGTAGCGCGATACCCAGGTTCAGCGCCACGGATCCCAACCAGATGGCGGGCCAGGCGCTGCGTCCAGCCCACAACAGATAGGCCACCGCAAAGCCCGCCGCCGGAAAAATCGGGCTGGCATAGCTGGGTGCAATGGCAAAGGCGATACCCGCTGCGCCGAGCAGCAAGTAGGTAATGGTCGCGAGTGCGGTTTGCACAACTGGCACGGTTTTCCATCCTGGGAGGATTTCAGGCATTCTCGTCACCTATGAATTCTCGCAGTCCGGTGCCTGCCGCTGCTGCGGGAACCACAGCGTGATGGTTGTTCCGGCACCTGGATGGCTCTTCAGATCGATACGCCCACGGTGCAAATCGACAATCTCCTTCACGAGGCTCATACCCAAACCGGTTCCAAGATTCTTGCCAGAGGCATCAGCTCGGTAGAAGCGTTCGTACACGCGCGCGATTTGTTCGGGAGTCATGCCAATACCCTTGTCAGTGACCCGAATCCCGGCCATGGAAACATTGTCGCCAAGCGACTCGGACTCCAGCAGTTCTATTTGGACGAGTCCGCCAGCGGGTGAATACTTGTACGCATTGGACAGAACATTCCATAGCGACTGTTTCACCTTGGCTTCGTCCCCCCACACGACTAACGGATCCACAGGTTGTGCAATTGCGGGGAGATCGCGCCCGGTCGGAAGATCGAACTCGCCGACCAACGACGACAATAGTGGTTGTAGGGCGACGGGTTCCCACGCCATGCCGCGGTCCCGGCGCTCCTCGATGCGCACCAGATCGAACATGTCGTTGAGCAGGGAGACCACCCGCTGCGCCTGCTGATGGACCACAGACGCCATTTCGATTTGCGTGGCTTCGTCGAACCGTTGGTGCAACATCATTTCCGAATACCCATAAATGGCGGTCATGGGTGTTCGCAGTTCGTGTGCGGCCGCGGTCAGGAACTCGGTCTTCAACCGCTCCACCTCGACTTCGTGCGTCATGTCGCGAAAACACAGAATTTGCGAAACAACACCCCCGCTCTGCTCTCCCAACGAAAGGTCCAGCACGCGCTTGCCCCCCAAGGCAAGTTCGATCCGCGAACGGCGCCCCACCGCGTCACCAGAGCGCCCATTGCGCAGTGCTTCGAAGCCCCCGAATCCACAACCGCTGGCACAGGCGTGACCCAACAACTTGGCAAATGCCGCCTCACCAAGGCCATTGATCTGTGCCGCAGTGATGCCGGTCATTCTGGTAAAGGCCGGGCTGACGTGGTTGACACGATGGTCCGCATCGAACGAGACAAACCCCTCCGGACTCAGTTCAAAAATGGCATCGAGGTGCTCCGCATGCTGCTGCAACTGAACCTGCACTTGCTTGCGCGCACTGATGTCGTGCGAGTAACCCATGGTGCCCAAAACCTCTCCGCTGCCGTTGATGAGTGGCTTGATGAAGACTTCCAGCCACTTGCGTGTGTCCCCACCGGGGTCACACTCTTCACGGGTTTGTGCGAGGCAACTGCCCATCACCTCGGCATCAATGGACTGGTATTTCTGCGCCTGTGCGCTAGGCCACAGTTCCAGATCGGTTAGCCCTGTCACTTCATCGGCCGTCGGGTATCCGCAGGCATCGGCAAACACCTGATTGACCGCCAGATAACGGCCCTGCGCATCCTTGAGCCAGAACTGAAACGGCAGGTTGTCCAGTGTCGCCCGCAGGTAGAAACGACGCAGTTGCAGGGCATCCGTAGCGGCCTTTAGTGACTTGGCGATCTCGAGTTCGCTCAGCGCACGCTTGTGTGCCGTGATGTCTGTCCGGATCGACATATATTGCTCGATCTGACCACTGGGGCCAAAAGAAGGCGATATCTGCGTATCCAC
>CAJBVC010000311.1 GCA_903958915.1 uncultured beta proteobacterium | reverse complement strand
GCAAAGACTCTCCAACCGTCTCTGCGTTCACTCCACCCTCCAGCCAGATTGCCAGATCATTGACGCGCTGGTCTCCACTCAGACGCTCAAAAACCGCCTGGTCCATGGCAATGGTGCCAAACTGCCGGGAATAGTCGCGCCACACTCCCGCTACAAAAAACGTAGCTTCTTGCGCTTGATTGGCGGGCGCTAGAGCCCTAAAGTAGTCTGAGAGCGCCGGGTAGAAAGTGCCAGGAGTGGCGCCATGCAGATCGACCATGGCCTCGCTCACATAGATTCCAATGGTCCCTGAAGGTACTGCCAGCACACCGCCCACCATGGGCAGGTTGCGCTGTGGTTCCAGCAGGGGTCGTGCGATCAGGGTGACGGGCGGACTGCTGGGATCAGGCAGCAACAACTGGTTGCGTTGTGTGGCCAGACGCGCGATACCTGGCAAACGCGCCGCACGCTGCACAAATACCGGGTCAAAGTAGGCGGTTTCCAGCGCGTTGCCGGAGGCCGTGGTGCGAACATAAACATCGGCTGGAAGAATGTTGTCCAGCCAATCGGCAACAGAAGTGCGAAAACTGGCCACCATCACCGTCAAGGCAACCGCCAGGCTGAGCGCCGCCACCACTCCGCTCACGGCCACCGCAGCGCTCTCCCGCACCCGGCGCGCACGCTCCACCGCCAGCAATGCCAACGCGTGGCGCGCGACCAGTGGGGCGATCTGGTCCATCACCACGCCCACCAGCCAGGGCAGGCCGACAATGCCGCCCAGCAAAATCAGTCCGACACTGGCATACGCGGCCCACGGGATGCCGTCCAACGGAGGCGCCTGCGACAACAATGCACCCAGCGCCAGCAAGGCGGCGCCGACCCAGGCGCTCACGCCGTCGGGCTGCAGTGCGCCCGAGCCTTTGAGCGTCTGGGCCACCGGCAGGCGCTGGGCCCACCGCGCCGGCCACCAGGCGCCTACCAGCGCTGCGACCACGCCCAGGCCACCAAACACAGTGGCTGCCAGAGCGCTCCATTGCAGGGCAGGCGCCGCGCCAGAAAAGAAACCTCCGCCCAGGTCGCCGCCCAGCAATCCCAAGGCCATGGCGGCCAGCGCCGTGCCCAGCCCGATTCCCAGGGTGCTGCCAACCAGCCCCAGCGCGGCCGACTCCAGCAATACCAGTTTGAGCCGTTGCGGCCCGGTCAAGCCCAGTACGCCCAGCAACGCAAATTGCTGCGAACGGCGCGCAACGCTCAGCGCAATCACCGAGAACACCAGGAAGCCACCCGTAAACAGCGCCACCAGCGCCAGCACGGTCAGGTTGACCCGGTAGGCGCGTGACAGTGCATCCATGCGCTGCTGCGCGTCTCCGGGCTCGGACAGGCGCGCACCTGCCGGCCAGTCTGCCTGCGCCTGCACCCGGCGCATGAAGGCATTGCGATCGACGCCCGACTTCAGCCGAATGTCGACACGTGTCAGCAGTCCGTCCTTGCCAAAAAAGTCCTGTGCCGCGGCCACGTCCATCACGGCCAGCGGGCTGCCCGCGGCACGCACAGTGCCGGCCACGCGCGCGTTGCGCAGTTGCAGGCCCACCTGGAGTTGCACCGTATCCACGGTGATCTTTCTGCCGGCAGCCGGATTCAGAAAAATGGTGTCGGGCCCGAAGATCGCGAGGCGATCCGCGCCCGATGCAGGCATGGGAAACAAATCCGGCGTCAGGCGTGCTACCTGCAGCGCGTCAACGCCGACAATCCGCAGCGAAATGCGCTTGGGGTCAAGCCCGGTTGTCACTGCAGTGGTGCTGAACTCCAGTACCGGACTGGCCAGGGCCACTTCCGGGTCGTGCGCCATGCGGGCATAGAGCGCATCGGTCACACCCGTGATGGCGCCGCTACCGGCGCGTAATTCCAGGTCAGGTTTGCCACCCACCGAGCGTACGGCCTGCGAGAACTCGTCCAGTGCCGAGGCATTGATCAGATGCACCGAGAACGCCAGTGCCACCCCGAGCATCACAGACACCACTGCTGCTGCGTTGCGCCAGGGATGCTGGCGCAACTCCTGCAGGGAAAAGCTGCGAAACAGCGCAAACAACGGAGATTGGGGGAATCGCACCATGGCACGCATTGTGCCGCGTGTGCAGTTTAGATTGGCCGCTCGGTGGAGTGCACGGCGTTGCGCCGCAGGCGCTGCGCTCTCACGTGCAGGGCTAATGTGCTTGCGCTATCGTGGGTAATGTCTGCAGGGCCTTCCATCGCTCGCCACTGGCCCAGGCATGGATCCAGGGCGCAACCTCTTGCGCCGGCATCGGACGTGCAACCCCATAACCCTGTGCTTGAAAACATCCCAGCGACAGCAGCATCGCTCCGTGTCCCATGGTCTCCACGCCCTCGGCAATGACGCTTCTGCGAAACGCCACTGTCAAGCCAATAATGCCCTCCACAATGGCTGCATCGTCGGGGTCACCCAGCATGTCGCGAACAAAGCTCTGGTCGATCTTGAGCGTTTGGGCTGGCAGGCGTTTCAGGTACGTCAAGGACGAGTAGCCGGTACCGAAGTCGTCCAGCGCGAAACGCACACCCAACTTGCTGCAGGCGTGCATGACCCGGGAGACCTCCTCAATGTCGTGGAGTGCACTGGTTTCGAGGATTTCGAGCTCCAGGTTCTGGGGTGCCACGCCAGGGTAAAGCGCCAGCAACTCCAACAGTATGGCTACGAAATGCGGGTGCAAGAGTTGTAAACCACCGACGTTCACGCTGACCGGCAGATCGAGGCCACTCTGACGCCACTGGTCCATTTGCGCAAGCGCCGTTCGCAGAACCCATTCGCCTACCAGCAAGCTGATCGGGTGCCCCTCGATGGCAGGCAGAAACTCACCCGGGGCAAGCAAACCTCGCACGGGGTGCTGCCAACGAATGAGTGCCTCCATGCCCATCACTGCGCCCGACTTCAGATTCACTTTGGGCTGGTAGTGCAGCACGAACTCGCCGCGCTCGAGCGCACTCTGAATTTGGTGGATCGTTTCGCGGTGCGTCTTGACGTCCGTATCATCCTTCACATCGAAATAGTGGTACCGGTTTTTGCCTGCCTGCTTGGCCTGGTACATGGCGTGGTCGGCGTGGCGCATCAGCAGGTCGGGCTCGCCCGCATCCTGAGGAAACAGTGTCACACCAATGCTGGCCGACACCTGGATATCGGCGCCGTTGATGACCATTGTTTGAGCGGCCGCTTCCAGCAACCGAGTCAGAACCAGTTCACAGTCGCGTGGATGGTCCAGTGCCGTCAGCACAGCCACAAACTCGTCCCCTCCGATGCGAGACAGGGTATCGCCTTCGCGCAATGCGGCTTTCATACGCTGCGCCAGGCCTATCAGTACTTCGTCGCCAATGTTGTGGCCGTGCTGGTCGTTGACCTGCTTGAAACCGTCGAGGTCGATGAAGACCACCGCCAGCTGCTTGCGCTGGCGCAGGCAGTGTGCCATTTCCTGCTGCAACCGGTCTGCCAGCAGTGCGCGGTTGGGCAGGGCGGTGAGTACGTCGTAGCGGGCAATGTGCTCGAGTTCCTGCTCGTGCGCTTTTTGGGAACTGATGTCGGTGAACAGTCCCACGTAATTCTGAATCTTGTTGTGCGCGTCATGCACCGCGCT
>CAJBVC010000310.1 GCA_903958915.1 uncultured beta proteobacterium | reverse complement strand
TGCAGCGGGGTGGCAATGCCATTGACGCTGCCATCGCCACGGCCACTGCCCTCACGGTGGTGGAGCCCAATGCCAATGGTATTGGTGGCGACGCATTTGGGCTGGTGTGGCACGGTGGCAAGTTGCACGGGCTCAATGCCAGCGGACCTTCGGCGGCTTCCATGTCATTGGATGTGACGAAGGCGCTGGGTCTGACCAGCATGCCACGATTTGGCCCGTTGCCGGTGACGGTACCTGGTGCACCGGCCGCCTGGGCCGCATTGGCAGCGAAGTTTGGGCGTCTTCCACTCACCGAATCTATGGCAGCGGCAATCGAGCTGGCCCGGGACGGCTATCCGGTCTCGCCGATGGTGGCTTTTGCCTGGCAGCAGGCCGTCCGGCTTTTTCGCAGCGAGTTCAAGGAGCCGTACTTTCGCCAGTGGTTCGATACTTTTGCGCCCGAGCGTGCACCATTGGCCGGTGAAATCTGGCGCTCCAGCGGACATGCCGATTCGTTGCAGGCCATTGCTGAATCGAACGCCGAGAGTTTCTATCGCGGAGCTCTGGCCGAGAAGATCGCAGCGTTTGTGCAGTCCGCTGGTGGTCAGCTTTCGGTACAGGATCTTGCCAGTTACCAGGTGGATTGGTGTAACCCCATCAGCGTCAACTACCGGGGTTATGACGTGTGGGAAATTCCACCCAACGGGCATGGCCTGGTGGCCTTGATCGCACTGAACATCCTCAAAGGTTTTGACTTTGCTGAGCGCGATACGGTGCTGACCCACCATCGACAAATGGAAGCCATCAAGCTGGCGTTTGCCGATGGCCAAGCGCACATTGCCGACCCGGCGCACATGCGCGTATCGGTGGCCGATCTGTTGTCCGACGCCTATGCCGATACGCGTCGCACGCTGATCGGTCCACACGCGGCATTGCCCGTGGCCGGCGAGCCGCCGCGTGGTGGCACGGTGTACCTCAGCACGGCCGACAGTGACGGCAACATGGTGTCATTCATCCAGAGCAACTACATGGGCTTTGGCTCCGGATTGGTGGTGCCAGGCACAGGCATTGCCCTGCAAAACCGTGGCAACAATTTCTCGCTTGACCCAGCGCACCCCAATTGCCTGGCACCGGGCAAACGCCCCTACCACACCATCATTCCGGGCTTTCTCACCAAAGATGGCGCGGCAGTGGGACCTTTCGGTGTGATGGGCGGCTTTATGCAGCCGCAGGGCCACGTGCAAATGGTGATGAACACCGTCGATTTTGGTCTTAACCCGCAGGCCTCGCTGGATGCGCCGCGCTGGGAATGGGAAAGTGGACGGCGCGTCAACATCGAACGCTCCACCCCCGAGCACCTGTTCCACGGCCTCGCAGCGTTGGGCCACGAGGTGGTCTGGTCAGGCAACCGCCAAGCATTTGGTCGCGGCCAGATCATCTGGCGCAATCCTCATGGCGTTCTCTGCGGTGGCACCGAACCGAGGGCCGACGGCGCCATCGCCGCCTGGTAACTGTGCTTTGTGTGAAGTACCCCGGAGCCTGGGACGACAAGCGTTCTGCGTAGGTCAAGGAGGAGCCCGAAGGGCGGGGGACACGGAGCAGAATGCTTGGCGGCCCAGGCTCAGCGAACGCGATGATTGGACCGCGCAACAAACCACTCCTTGTCGAGTGTACAAAGTGAAGTAGGCAAAGCGTTTTACTCCGTGTCCCCCGCCTGCTGCGCAGGCTCCTCCTTGACCTACGTACAACGCTTTGCCTACTCCACTTCTGTGTTTACGCGAGCTTTTTGACCAAAACCTGGCTTTTGCGATCCCAGTTATAAAGACGCCGACGTGCCTCTGGCAGGTGGTCGGGGTCGGCCTGTACAAATCCGCGTTTCAGGAACCAGTGCATGGTGCGGGTGGTCAGTACAAAGATGCTGTCCAGCCCCATGGCGCGGGCGCGCTGCTCCACACGCTTGAGCACCCGTTCGCCATCGCCCTGGCCCTGGGATTGGGGTGACGTCGTGAGCGCCGCCATTTCCGCGGTTTTGGCTTCCGGGTACGGATAGAGAGCCGCACAGGCGAAGATGACGCCATCGTGTTCGATCACGGTGTAGTTACCCACGTCCCGCTCGATTTCGGTGCGGCTGCGTTTGACCAGGGTGCCGTCCTTCTCGAACGGCTCGATCAGCTGCAGGATGCCGCCCACATCATCCACCGTCGCTTCACGCAGGCTCTCCAGCTTTTCGTCGACCACCATGGTGCCGATGCCGTCGTGCACATACACCTCCAGCAAAATGGCTCCGTCCACCGAAAACGGGATGATGTGGCTGCGCTCTACGCCGTTCTTGCACGCCTTGACGCAGTGTTGCAGGTAAAAGCCCGTGTCCGTCGGCTGGGTTGCTGGAGGCAATTCGGCGAGCAGTTTTTCCGCCATGGCCAGCGGCAACTCGGTGTCGATCGGGTTGTCTTCTCCGGCGGGCTCCAAGGGGCGAGTGCGGATGCCTGGCACTTCGGTCAGAAAGATCAGCTTGTCCGCCTGGAGCGCCGTGGCGACCGAGGTTGCCACCTCTTCCATGGCCAGGTTGAACGCCTCTCCGGTGGGCGAAAAGCCAAAGGGCGAGAGCAACAGCATGGCACCCATGTCGAGTGTGCGGGAGATTCCGGCAATGTCGACCTTGCGCACCAGGCCGGAATGCTGGAAGTCCACCCCGTCGACAATGCCCACCGGCCGTGCGGTGATGAAGTTGCCCGAGATCACGCGCACGGTGGAGTCGGCCATCGGTGTGTTGGGCAGGCCCTGGCTGAACGCGGCTTCAATCTCGTAGCGCAGTTGTCCAGCGGCTTCCTGCGCACAGTCCAGTGCCACCTCGTCGGTAATACGAACACCGTGGGAGTAACGCGCGGCGTGCCCTTTGGCCTTGAGCTGTTCGGTGACCTGTGGGCGAAAGCCATGCACCAGCACGATTTTGACGCCCATGCTCTGGATCATGGCCAGGTCTTGAGCGAGATGCGGCAACTTGCCGGCCGCAATGGCTTCGCCGGCGATGCCCACCACAAAGGTCTGGTTGCGAAACTTGTGGATGTACGGCGCTACCGACCGGAACCAGGGTACAAAGGTGAAGTTAAAAACGGCTGTCATGGGTTTGGTCGAATGGAAAACAGTTGCAACCGCTGGTCGGTAAACTTTACCGTTGGAAGCGCGATGCGACCGAGTGTAGCGCCTGCCATCGCCTATCGCGCTTGGATGCTAAAGTGCGAACTTGGCCAAGGAATGAACCCGAGCCGTCAAAGACTGAAACAGGGATGAGGCAATGAAACGGACCCCCATGCGGTGCGAGGTTTCGTGAAAACGAGATTGCATTGCTTGCTTGCAGTTGCGCTGGGCCTTGCCTGGTGTCTTGTCGCTGCATCGGTGCACGCTGGCGTCCCGCCATACGACGTGGCCCAAGTCCAGGAAGAGCCCGTCGTACTGAGTCCCTACCTCGAGGTCCTGGAGGATGCGTCACGCACGCTGCAGGTGCACGATGTGGTGGCTCCAGGTCGACAAGGTCAGTTTGCACCTCCACAAAGCAGGGGGACCGCCGTAGGGTTTGGATTTCAGTCATCGGCGATCTGGCTAAAGCTCGAACTCGCCAACAGCGGCACGGTATCGGCCGAGCGGATTTTTGAAATCGCTTACGCCAGTCTGGTGAAGGTCGATATTTACCAGGTGGTGGACGGGACCGTGGTTTCTGGTGACTTTATGGGCACCGCGCGACCCATGCAGCACCGGCTGCTGCCCAACCGCCACTTTACTTCTCCCATCCAGATCGCCCCGGGTGGAACCACGACGGTATACGTTCGCGCCGAATCCCACCATCCGCTCATCATTCCAGCGAAGTTGTGGACACCGAGCGCCTTTATCGACTATGAACGATCGGACTATGCGGTTCAAGCGGGCTACTTCGGCATCGCGTTTGGCATGTTTACGTTCAACTTTCTGTTGCTGCTGGCACTGCGCGATCGCATTTATCTGCTCTACCTGGTCTGGATGGGCTGCCTGTTGATGACCATTGCGGTCGGCACCGGGTTGGCCAAGCAATACCTGTGGCCGGATTCTGTGGTCTGGGCGAGTTACTCGAATGCCTTTGCTGACAACTGGACGGTGGCCGCGCTCATTGTTTTTGTGCGGCAAATGCTCGATACCTCACGCTTTCTGCCTTGGCCTGATCGCACGCTCAAGTTGCTGGCCTGGTTTTACCTGCTGGTGCCATTTGGCTTCTACCTCAACTTCCACGCTTTTGCGCCACCTATTCTTGTGCTCACAACATGCTGTGCATTGCTGGTGTTGGGCATATCGGTACGTATTGCAGTTCAGGGTGAGCGCGCGGCGATCATTTTCTTGCTGGCGTTCTCGACGCTGATTGTGTCGAGTATCGTGGGTGCGTTATGGGGTCTGGACCTTCTGCCAACCAACTTCCTGACCGTGTACGGTTTTCAGATCGGCTCCGCCATCGAGATGATTTTGCTGGCCTTGGCCCTTGCAGACCGTTTTAATGAAAGCCGGCGTGCCGTGGTACGCGCGCAATCGCTGGCGCTTGAGGCAGAGAAGGGCCGGGTGGAGGCATTCAGACAGTCGGAAAGAGTGCTCGAAGTGCGTGTGCAGGAGCGCACTGCTGCGCTGTCCGAGAGTCTGGAGAAACTGACGCTGATGCAGCGCGAACTGGTGCAGTCGGAGAAAATGGCTTCCCTGGGCTCGTTGGTGGCAGGGGTTGCGCACGAGCTCAATACGCCCATTGGCAACGCCCTGACGGTGGCCTCATCACTGCGCGACAGTGCGCAAGCGTTGGCGGGAGAGCTCAATAACCCGGCGATCCGAAAGTCGACCCTGTTGCAGTTTACGCAAAACGTCATCCCGATGTCGGAGCTCATCGAAAGTGCGTGCAATCAGGCGGCTACGCTGGTCAATAGTTTTAAAAGGGTTGCGGTGGATCAGACCTCCGAGCAGCGCCGCAAATTTGATCTTGCCGACCTGGTGCAGGACATTTGCGCGTCGCTGGCACCGAGTTTCAGGCGCAGTGCATTCGACTTGCGTGTCGAGCTCACCTCGGGCATGACCTGTGATGGTTACCCCGGCCCGCTTGGGCAAGTGATTGCGAATCTGGTGCAGAACGCGGCCATCCATGCCTTTGATCCGGGACAAGTGGGATCCATTGTGGTGCGGGGCACCGAATCCGGCAATGAAGTGCAAGTGTCGGTTGAAGACGATGGCAAGGGCATTGCGCCTGAGGTGCTGGTCAAGATTTTCGACCCGTTCTTCACGACCCGGCTGGGCGAAGGTGGCTCCGGGCTTGGACTCGCCATTGCCATGAACATCGTGAAAGGGGTGCTTGGGGGTACTCTCAGCGTGCAATCGGTGCTGGGCAACGGTACTACCTTCACCATGCGTTTTCCCAAAGTTACGCCCATGGTCCACCAGGCGGGCCAGAGCGCTGCCGATCTGAACGATTTTCATCGGGTCACCGGGCCGGCCGATCTGTCGCGCGCGGGCTAGATCCTGGCCGGGCCGCGATAATGGCGCCCCAATGTCCTCCACACTGCATATCGATTTCCCTGAGTCCCTTCCTGTATCTGGCAAACGTGAGGAGATCATGGCTGCCCTCAGCAGCCACCAGGTCCTCATCGTCTGCGGTGAAACCGGCTCTGGCAAGACCACCCAGCTACCCAAAATCGCGTTGGCGATGGGACGAGGGTTGTGCAACTACCCCAAAAACCTGCCCGATGGGCGGCCGGCCCCGCGCGGCAAGCTGATCGGCCACACCCAGCCACGCCGCATTGCGGCCAGCTCGGTGGCCAAGCGTATCGCCGAGGAGCTGAAGACACCGCTGGGCGAAGTAGTAGGTTTCAAGGTGCGCTTTCAGGACCGCCTTTCGCGCGATGCCTCGGTGAAGTTAATGACCGATGGCATTTTGCTGGCCGAAACCCAGACCGACCCGCTGCTCAACGCTTACGACACCATCATCATCGACGAGGCGCACGAACGCAGCCTGAACATCGACTTTTTGCTGGGCTACCTCAAGCAAATCTTGCCACGCCGCCCCGACCTGAAGATCATCGTCACCTCCGCCACCATCGACGCACAGCGCTTTGCGGACCATTTCGCAACAAGGGCAGGACCGGCGCCGGGCCGCCCCAAGCCGGGCACGGCCCCCTCGGGGGGCAGAGAGCTCAACGCAGTGAGCGAGCGTGGGGGCCTTATTCCAGCGCCGGTCATCATGGTGTCGGGGCGCATGTTCCCGGTCGAGCAGCGCTACCGCCCGTTTGAGGAGTCGCGCGACTACGACCTCAACCATGCGATTGCCGACGGCGTGGATGAGCTTTGGAGAGACCCGCACAACCAGGGCGACATCCTGGTGTTCCTGCCGGGCGAGCGCGAGATCCGCGAAGCGGCAGACCACTTGCGCGGCCATTTGAAACACAGCCCGCTGACTCGGAACGCCGAGGTGCTGCCGCTGTTCGCACGTCTGAGCCCGGCCGAGCAGGACCGCATTTTTGACGGCCACACGGGCCGCCGGGTGGTGCTGGCAACCAATGTGGCCGAAACATCGCTCACGGTTCCAGGCATCAAATACGTCATTGACGCAGGCACAGCGCGCGTGAAGCGCTACAGTTTCCGTAGCAAAGTGGAGCAGTTGCTGGTGGAGCCCATCAGCCAGAGCTCGGCCACCCAGCGCGCCGGGCGCTGCGGTCGGGTGGCCAACGGTATCTGTATCCGCCTCTACGACCAAAAGGACTTTGAGGGGCGCGAACGGTTCACCGATCCGGAAATCCTGCGCTCGTCGCTGGCCGGTGTCATATTGCGAATGAAATCCCTGCACCTCGG
>CAJBVC010000309.1 GCA_903958915.1 uncultured beta proteobacterium | reverse complement strand
TGGCGTCTGAAGTCCGCAGTCTGGCACAGCGGTCTGCAGAAGCGGCCAAAGAAATCAAAAAGCTGATGGATGGCTCGGTCACCAAAGTGGACGCAGGCGGAACCTTGGTGCACCAGGCCGGTGCCAGCGGTTCCCAGACCGTAGGGATCCAGCGGGTCAATGAAGCGGTCAACGACATGAACCGCGTTACCCAGCAAGATGCTGCCCTGGTGGAAGAGGCTGCTGCTGCTGCCCAATCGCTACAAGATCAGGCTGCGCAACTGGAAGATGTGGTGAGCATCTTCAAGACAAAGGCCTAAGTCGACACCGCGCGACCAGCCCGGGTGGTCGCATCTCCTATCAGCACCCTGAGCTTTGCTGCGTCGAACGGCTTGGAAATGAAGTCGTCCATGCCCGCGTCAAAACAGGCCAACCGGTCGGCCTCCATGGCATTGGCGGTCATGGCGATGATTGGGACACGCTTTCCGGGCTTTTCGCAGGCGCGTATCCGGCGGGTGGCGTCAAGGCCGCCCAGCTCCGGCATTTGCATGTCCATCAAGATGAGGTCAAATTTCTGGCGAGAAAACTCCGCCACCGCTTCCAGTCCGTTCTGCGCGAGCACGACGGTGTGACCCCACCGCTGCAGCAACGCCATGGCCAAGCGTTGATTGATGGGGTGGTCCTCGGCCAGCAGAATGTGCAATGCGGGCACTGTAGGTGCGGTTGGCGAAGCAACCGGTGCCGCAACCGCGCTCGGCGCGTCGGCCTGCATCCGACCGAGCATGATCGTGAACTGAAAACAACTCCCCACTCCGGGCTCGCTCTCTACGCTGATGCGTCCACCCATGAGTTCGGCCAGGCGGGCGCAAATCGTAAGCCCCAGGCCGGTCCCCCCGTATTTGCGGGTAGTCGAAGTGTCCGCCTGACTAAAGGCCTCAAAAATAGTGCCCTGCTTTTCTTTGGTTATGCCAATGCCGGTGTCGCGCACCGCAACCTGCAGTTGCCACTGATCATCCGCCTCTTCTCTTGCATCGGCCGTCACGGAAACGGAACCACTCGCGGTGAACTTGATCGCGTTGTCGCACAGGTTCAAAACAATCTGCCGAAGGCGCTCGGGATCGCCCAAAGCCCAGTCCGGCAAACCCGCTGCGGCGATGCAACGCAAGTTCAAGCCCTTGGCCTGCGCGCGTGCCCGTGTGGACTGAACCGCCTGAACGATGACGGAGGCGGGAGGGAAAGGAACCTGTTCGATTTGGAGCTTTCCGGCCTCAATCTTTGAAAGGTCAAGAATCTCATTCAGAATGACCAGCAGAGACCCTGCCGAGGCTTTCACCAGCATCAGGCTTTCACGTTGTTGCGCATCCAACTTCGATTCGAGCACCAGGTCCGTGAGGCCCAAAACCCCATTCATCGGGGTACGAATTTCGTGGCTCATATTGGCCAGAAAGTCACTCTTGGCCCGGTTGGCGTCCTCTGCCAGACGCATCGCTTCGCGCAATGCCGCTTCCGCCAGTTTTCGCTCACTGATGTCTCGCAAGAATGCCACCAGATAGCGCTGATCAATCCCGGTAACCGTAATCTCCAGATCAACCCAATGACCGTCCCGGTGGCGATGCCGGGTTTCAAACCGCTCATGCCCTTATTGAACAATGCGCCGGACCTGGGCTCGGATCTGGGGCATCTTGGCTACGG
>CAJBVC010000308.1 GCA_903958915.1 uncultured beta proteobacterium | reverse complement strand
GGTGCTACACCCCTGAACGCCATGCTGCAAGTGGCGCAGCGCAAAGGTCTGCACATTGTCGAATTGGAGCGTTGCAATTCGGGCGATACTGGTGCCAATACGCCGCAGGGGCGCGAGCGCGTAGTGGGTTATGCCAGTTTTGCCCTTTATGAGGACGTGCAAATCGGGTCGTTGGCGGCGCAGGAGCCACTACTGACCCCGGAGCAGGGCCGGCGCGCCGTGCAACTGGCACGTGCAGCTTTGCATGCAGCCGTGGGCGCACCACCTGTCACCACGCCTGGCGACGAAGATCTGCAACTTCCGGGCGCGAGTTTTGTTACGCTGACCCAACATGGACAGCTGCGCGGTTGCATCGGAAGCCTTCAGGCCTACCGACCACTGGCGCAGGACCTGGCAGCCAATGCCACCGCTGCGGCGTTGAAGGATCCGCGCTTTACACCTGTGCGTGAGGATGAAGCGGTCGGTCTAGGCGTCGAGATCTCGGTGCTGAGCCCGTCGCGTTTGCTGTCTTTTGGCAACCAGGCGCACGCTTTGTGGCAACTGCGCCCCGGTGTGGATGGAGTGGTGTTTGAATGCACGCACCAGGGGCGTACCTTTCGCAGCACTTTCTTGCCCCAGGTGTGGGAGCAGTTGCCCCAGGTAGTGAATTTCATGGCTCATCTGAAAGTCAAGGCGGGTTTGCCGGCAGACTTTTGGTCCTCGGCCGTACGCCTTTCCGTGTACCAGGTGCAGAAGTTTCATGAATAACCACCCGGCGCATTGGTGGCAAATGCTGGACGACGGGCGCATCCAGTGTGACCTGTGTCCGCGCGAGTGCAAACTGCATGCTGGACAACGGGGGCTGTGCTTTGTGCGGGAACGCGAGGCTGACCGCTTGGTACTCAATACCTATGGTCGCTCCTCCGGGTTTTGTGTCGACCCGATTGAAAAGAAACCCCTCAACCACTTTCACCCAGGTTCCAGCGTTTTGAGTTTTGGCACGGCGGGATGCAATCTGAGCTGCAAGTTCTGTCAGAACTGGGACATTTCCAAGTCGCGTGACACCGACAAGCTGGGTCAACAGGCCAGCCCAGAAGCCATCGCCCAGGCCTGCGTTCAGATGGGAACCAAGTCGGTAGCCTACACCTACAACGACCCGGTCATTTTTGCCGAGTATGCGATGGACGTCGCCGATGCCTGCCATGCGGCGGGCGTGCAATCGGTGGCGGTCACTGCGGGATATATGCATGACGCGCCGCGGCGCGCTTTCTACGCCAAGATGGATGCGGCCAATGTGGACTTGAAGAGCTTTACCGATGCGTTTTACCGTGACTTGTGTGCCGGAGAACTGCAGCCCGTGCTCGACACGCTGGCCTATATTCGACACGAGACGAACTGCTGGCTGGAAATCACCACTTTGTTGATCCCCGGTGCCAACGATTCAGACGCAGAGTTGACGTCACTGTGCCGGTGGGTCGCGCGGGAGTTGGGTCCGACGGTGCCTCTGCACTTCACCGCATTCCACCCGGATTACAAGCTGCGCGGGGTCCTCGCCACGCCGCTGGAAACCGTGCAGCGTGCGCGGCATATCGCGCTCTCCGAGGGCTTGCACCATGTGTACACCGGCAATGTGCATGATTCTGCTGGTGGCACCACGAACTGTTGTGCCTGTGGAACTGCCTTGATTGAACGCGACTGGCATGAAGTCAGGCAATACCGATTGGTTGATGCGAATGCGTGTCCTGGGTGCGGCGAGCGGCTGGCAGGTCGTTTCGAGGCTCTTGATGGCGTGTTCAAGGGGTTTGGGCGACAACGCATTCCGATTGCTTTTCAGTAGATTGAAACTCAGCGGCGATAATCGGCGGCCATTGAGGGAGAGTTGATTGGATTCCGTACTGTTGTTGAAGGCCGCCGTCATGGGTGTGGTCGAGGGGCTGACCGAGTTCTTGCCAATCTCGAGCACCGGGCATCTGATTCTGGCGGGAGCGCTGCTGGGTTTTGATGACGACAAAGCCAAGGTGTTCGATATTGCGATCCAGACCGGAGCCATCTTTGCTGTTATTTTGGTCTACTGGCACAAGATTCGTGATACGTTGGTAAACCTTCCAACTGAGCGACGGGCACAACAATTCGCGTTGAACGTCCTGATTGCGTTTATTCCGGCGGTGGTGCTGGGCCTGCTTTTCGGCAAGACCATCAAGGCACACCTGTTTACTCCGATGGTGGTTGCCAGCACCTTTATTGTGGGTGGCTTCATCATCCTGTGGGCCGAGAGGCGCCAGGCCGCAGGCGGTACAGCCGTGCACATCCATGACGTCGATGACATGACCTGGAGGGATGCACTCAAAGTAGGGTTGGTGCAGTGCCTCGCAATGGTTCCGGGAACCAGCCGCAGCGGTGCCACCATCATCGGCGGCATGTTGTTGGGCCTATCGCGCAAGGCAGCAACTGACTTTTCGTTTTATCTGGCCATCCCAACCTTGATCGGCGCCGGCGCATACAGCCTGTACAAAGAACGCGCCCTGCTCAGCATGGCCGACGTGCCAATGTTTGGTGTGGGATTGGCGGTGTCGTTTGTCAGCGCCTGGCTGTGCATCCGCTGGCTGTTGCGCTTTATCGCCACACACAGTTTCAACGGGTTTGCTTATTACCGAATTGTGTTTGGATTGGTGGTGTTGGCCACTGCGTGGAGTGGCGTAGTGAACTGGTCCGCATAGCCCAGACCTTGCTGCAAAGACTTCAACGTTCGATTGAAGCGATGATGATGCCGGCATCTTTCCGATGCAAGTGACCTGAATCCAGAGATAAGCGGTTTTGTAAGGCTGGCGCAACGTGTGAAATGGTTTCTTCCTTGGTGTTGGCGTAGTAACGCCCCAGAGCACCTTCCAATCCTGAAACCGCAAGGCTGGAAGGTGCAGCCACCATGGACTTCGCGAGTTCAACCGGTGGCCTTTCCAGGGGAACCGCGGGCCTTTCGAACATATAGGCGCTGAGACTTTCGGCAAGTGTTGGCGTAATGGCGGGGACGAGAGGGGCACTGTCAACGTCACCATTAACCGGAACCGATGAATTTGCCTCCGATGGGATGGTGCTATCGACCACTGGTGCCGTTGAAAACCAGACGTCCGCCATCTGCCGGGTTGTGCCGTCCACCATGGTGTAGCTCGATATGAGGCCAATGATATTGCCATGATCCACGGTGTCATTCACGCGCGCCGCCAGACTCAGTTCCTGGATGCCCAAAGTGGATAAGCTGTGAAGCTCCTGTGCTTGACTCGTTCCGTCCAGATTGCCATCCACCCAGACCATCAGGTCGGCAAAAGCTGTGTCGGCACCGGATATGATGCCGTCGGCATTGGAGTCCATTTCGGCCAGGGCAATGTAGCCGTTCGTGGGCTTACCACCATTTGACAGAGGGGTCTCGGTTCCAAAAAGTTCACCGCCACCATTGATCTTGCCATCATGATTGCGGTCCATCACCAAAAGGCCGTCTCCGCCCGCTATCCATCCGGTAGTGACGGGTCGACCCACGTCATATAAGTCAAATTGAACGCCTCCTTCAGAGCCTTGCGTTGTGATGCCGTCTCCCGTGAGATCGAGAACAATTGGCGAGCCGAGCGTCAGATGGGTAACCTGATCGGTAGTGATGACCGCTGTTTGCGTTGAGGTCAGCGCCATGACCTGTATACCCGTTAGCGCGGAGATCTGGTGCGTTGTGAGGGCGACAATTGCTGCCGTTGTGAGTGCCGGGATTTGCGCGGTTGTCAAGCTCGACAACTGTTTCGTGGTCAGGCCAATCTGAATTTGGGATGTCGTCAGCGCCGACACTGCGGACGTACTCAGGGCAGCCACGGCAGCAGTGCTGAGCGCGCCAATGCCTGAGGTTCCCAGTGCCACGACGCTATCGGTACTGAGAGCACCCATTTGCAGTGTCGTGAGCGCACCCAATTGGGTTGTGGTGAGTGAAGCAATGGCGGCGGTGTTCAGAACGGCAACGTCCCGAGTTTCCAGGGCAGCGACCTGTGACGTGCTGAACGCACGCATTTGGTCACTGGAGAGCGCTGTGATGGCCTCCGTCGAGAGCGCCACCACAGCTGCCGTATTCAATGCAGCAATGCTGGAGGTACCAAAAGCGACTATCTGGTTCACCGTCATCGCGCCAATCTGGCTCGTAGTCAGGGCGTTGACCTGGGAAGTCGTCAAACTTTCGACCTGGGACGTCGTCAATGCGGCGATGTCGTTGGTGTTGATGGCTTTCAGCTGTGCGCTGGTGAAAGCTCGCAATTGGTCCGACGAGAGCGCTGCAAACGCTGTGGTACTCAGCACAGCTACATCACTGGTTTCCAACGCGGCAATCTGGAACGTGCTGAGTGCCCCGATTTGGCCAGTGGTGAGTACTCCCACAGTAGTCGTTGTCAGGGCTGCTATGGCGCCAGTGCTCAGGGCAGCAATGTCGGACGTTTCAATTGCCGCCAACTGGCTTGTAGTCAATGCAGCTATCTGGTTCGTTTTCAACGCGGCGACCTGCTGCGTTGTCAGACCAATGATCTGATCGGTGGTCAATGCGGCTATGGCCTGGGAATTCAGCGAGGCAATTGCGGTGGTGCTAAGCGCACCAATACCGGTCGTGCCCAGTGCGAGCATGTCTTCAGAACTCAGGGCGCCAACCTGAGCGGTTGTCAACGCGCCGAGCTGCAAAGTCGTGAGAGCAAAAATTTGCAGGGTGTTAAGCGCTGCGAGGTCACGCGTTTCAATCGCGGCAATTTGTGCAGTACTGAAAGCACCAACCTGTGAAGTTGTCAGAGCCCCAATGGATGCAGTTCCCAAGGCTACAACGGCGGCAGTGCTCAAAGCGGCTATGTCAGACGTTTCCACGGCAACAATCTGATCGCTTGTGAGTGCAGCCACCTGGCTGGTCTTGAGAGCAGCAATTTGCGAAGAACTCAATGCCACGACGCCATCGGTCGACAAGCCGCCGACTGCGGACGACGACACCGCACTCACTTGGGCTGTGCCTAGCGCAGCAATCTGACCCGTGGTTAGTGCTGCCACCTGCGTGCTACTGAGAGCCGCAATCGTCGCAGTGTTGATTGCGGCAATGTCCGTCGTTTCGATGGCTACAATTTGCCCCGTGCTCAATGCACTGATCTGATTCGTCCGCAGAGCAGAGAACTGGCTTGTTGTCAGAGCTACCACTGAGTCTGTTGGAAGTACTGATACCGAGGCAGTGGATAGTGCAACGACCTGTGCGGTACTCAATGCTGCGACTTGGGTGGTTGTCAATGCAACAATTTGCGCGGTTCCCAGACTGGCTATCGTGGCCGTCGACAACGCACCCATGGCCGAAGCGCCAAGCTTGTCAATCGTCAGCACACCAGTTCCCAGCAAGACTGACACTTGCGACGTGTTCATGGCCGCGATCTGCGCGGGGGTTAGCGAACTGGCTTGGGCGCTGGAAAGTGCCGCCACATCTCGGGTTTCCATCACGGCAATCTGCCGGGTGCCTAGAGCTGCGATCTGATCGGTGGTCAGCGCTCCAACTGCGTTGCTACTCAGGGCTACGACAGCGGATGTCCCTAGCGCCGCAATGTCTGCGGTCTCGATTACCTGTACCTGCCCAGTGGAGAGTGCACTGATCTGATTGGTAGTGAGGGCGCCAATTTGCGCCGTCGTCAGCGCGACAACGTTGTCCGTCGACATGCCAGCAATTGCCGCGGTTGAAAGTGCAACGATCTGTCGAGTGCTAAGGGCGCCGATCTGATCGGTGGTGAGCATTCCAATCGCATCAGAGTTCAGGGTGGCAATCGCGGCCGTGCTGATAGCTGGTATGTCGACCGTTTCAATGGCGGCGACCTGCTGACCCGATAACGCAGCAATCTGCTGGGTCTTCAATGCCGCCAATTGCGCGGACCCTAGAGCGACTATCGCATCGGTCGTCAAGGCCGCAATGGCAGACGTAGATAGCACCGAGATTTGTAGCGTACCCAGAGCCGCGATCTGCTCGGTAGAAAGCGATGCAACTTGCTTCGAACCGAACGCGGCGATAGACGCAGTCGATAACGCTGCGAGTGCCGTGGGGCTGAGTAGACTCAAGTCCAAGGCAGCACCGCTGCCAAGTGCTGCGGTTTGCGCAGTGGTTAGCGCCGCGAGTTGGGTTGATGATAGTGCCGCAACTTGTGCGCTGCTGAGCGCAGCGATATCACCGGTGTCCAGCGCCGCAATTTGCTTGGGGCTCAGTGCAGCAACCTGCAGGCTGGTCAGCGCGCCGACCTGGTTTGACTGTAGTGCCTTTATCTGCACCGTGCTCATCGCGGCAAGATCACTTGCATCCAGCGCACCCACAGCAGCCGCAGAAAGGACAGCTATCTGAAATGCGCTCAATGCCGCTATTTGGTCAGAAGTCAGGCTGGCAACCTGTTTCGCGCTCAATGCTGCAATGGAAGTCGTGGAGAGGCCTGCTATTGTGGCCGGATTCAATTGCCCCAAATCCAATGCGCCGCTTTCCGTAAGGGCGGTGATCTGTCCAGACGTCATTGCGGTAATTTGCGCAGAAGTAAGCGCCGCGACCTGATTGCTGTCGAGGGATGCAATGTCGTTGGTTTGAATGGCCGCAATCTGTTGTGTCGTCAGGGCGGCTACCTGGTCAGTACCGAGCGCTGCCAGTAGTCGCTTGCCGAACGCAATGATCGCAGCCATGTGCAAAGCAACGAGGTCCACGGGTTCGATCGCAGCCGCCTGGTCCGTAGCTAGGGACGCAATCTGTCCCGTCGTAAGCGCCCCGACCTGTGCGGAACTCAGCGCCACGATCTCATCGGTGGTCAGAGCGGCGATGGCGGCGGTGGAGAGTGCGCCGATCTGGGCGGTGCTCAGCGCAGCGATCTGGGCAGTGTTGAG
>CAJBVC010000307.1 GCA_903958915.1 uncultured beta proteobacterium | reverse complement strand
CGCTGCCCACGGAATTCTCAAGCCGCATCGCCCGCAACACGCAGCTCATCATCCAGGAAGAGACCCACATCACCAACGTGATCGACCCCTGGGCCGGCAGCTACATGATGGAGAAGCTGACACAGGACATGGCGGACGCGGCGTGGAAGATCATCGAAGAAGTCGAAGCCATGGGCGGCATGACCAAGGCCGTGGACAGCGGCTGGGCCAAGCTGAAGATCGAAGCCGCCGCTGCCGACAAGCAGGCGCGCATCGACAGCGGTCAGGACGTGATCGTGGGCGTGAACAAGTACAAGTTGAAGACCGAAGACGTGATCGAAGCGCGCGACATTGACAACGTGGCGGTTCGTGAGGGGCAGATCGCCCGGCTAAAAGTTATCAGGGAAAAACGCGATACAGCGCTTGTTCAGCAAGCGTTGACTGCTATCACTATTGCAGCAGAAACCACGGGATCAGGAAGCGCCACCAGCGGCGCGGGCAACCTGCTGGACCTGTCCATCAAGGCCATCCGCCTGCGCGCCACGGTGGGCGAGGTGAGCGACGCTTTGGAAAAAGCCTATGGTCGCCACCGGGCCGATACGCACAAAGTATCCGGTGTCTACGCGGCAGCGTACGATGAGGCCCAAGGAGACACGATGGACTTCTGGAACGCCCTCAAGGCCGACATTGCTGCCTTCGCTGACAAGGAAGGCCGGCGCCCCCGTGTGATGATTTCCAAACTGGGCCAGGACGGGCACGATCGTGGTGCCAAGGTGGTGGCGACCGCATTCGCGGACCTTGGCTTTGATGTGGACATCGGGCCGCTGTTTCAGACACCCGAAGAGTGCGCCCGCCAGGCGATCGAGAACGATGTGCACGCCGTGGGCGTGTCCACGCTGGCTGCAGGACACAAGACGCTGGTGCCGGCCATCATTGCGGAACTCAAGAAGCAGGGCGCAAACGACATCATCGTGTTTGTCGGTGGCGTGGTGCCACGGCAGGACTACGAATTCCTGTACGCCGCCGGTGTGAAGGGAATATACGGACCGGGCACGCCGATTCCGGTGTCGGCCAAGGATGTGCTCAGCCAGATTGAAAAAGCGCTGCATTCCTGAGCGTTTTTGACTGAATGCCCATGCAATGCGCACGCCTGTCTCCCCACCCAACCTCGTACCTGTAAGGGAAGAGGACTTTGAAGACATGCTGGTCATTCGGATTGCAGCCCTGCGTGAGAGTCTTGAGCGCCTTGGGCGCTTCGACCCTCAGGTGGCGCGGGCGAGGCTGAGCGCAGGCTTTATGCCCCAGTACATGCACCACATCGAAGTCGATGGTTCTCGCGCAGGATTTGTCACCTTGCGCCCCATGCCGTCTGCCGAGACTCCGACACTGAAGCTGGAACATTTGTATCTGTTGCCCAGCGCGCAAGGTCAGGGTGTCGGTTCTTGGGTCTTGCAGTGGGCAAAGGCGCAGGCACAGTCAGCAAAAAGCGACATCGCGCTCTCGGCACTGCAAGATAGTGATGCCAACCGCTTCTATCTGCGACATGGCTTTGTGAAGACCGGTGAGAGTGATTTTGATATTGACTACCGATGGTCGACTTGCTGTGGGGCGGCTGCGTGATCACGGTGGACTCCATTGTCAGCAGTGAGGGAAATCTGCAACGTCGCGCCATCGCCAAGGCCATCACGCTGCTGGAGTCGACACGGCCAGACCATCGTTTGCAGGCCGACGACTTGCTGACCGCCCTATTGCCGCATACCGGAAAGTCGCTGCGCCTGGGTATCAGCGGCGTGCCAGGTGTGGGCAAGTCCACGTTTATCGAGGCACTGGGACTGCACCTGATTGGGCTGGGACACCGTGTGGCGGTGCTGACCATTGACCCGTCGAGCTCGATCTCGGGCGGCTCCATTCTGGGCGACAAAACCCGCATGGAGCACTTGTCGGTGCACGAGAGAGCCTATATCCGCCCCAGTCCGTCCAGTGGCACATTGGGCGGTGTGGCAGAGAAGACACGTGAAGCCATGCTGGTGTGTGAAGCGGCCGGTTACGGCATTGTCATTGTCGAAACGGTCGGTGTAGGCCAGAGCGAGACGGCTGTGCAAGGCATGACCGATATGTTTGTACTGATGCAGTTGCCAAACGCCGGCGATGATCTGCAGGCCATCAAAAAAGGGGTGATGGAGTTGGCGGATCTGGTGGTCATCAACAAGGCAGACATTGATGCCAACGCAGCGATGCGCGCCTGTGCCCAAATCACCTCCAGTCTGCGTCTCCTGGGGATGAACGGAAGTCCCAACGACCCGCACAGCGACAAGCATTGGCATCCCCAGGTGGTCTCTCTGAGCGCATTGCAGGGCGTTGGGGTGGATCGCTTCTGGGAAGCCGTCACGCAGTTTCAAACCCTGCAATCTGGCAACGGGCTGTTGAGGGAACGACGGCGTCACCAGGCGCTGGCCTGGATGTGGGAGCGCATCGAAGCCGGATTGCGACTGCAGTTCAAGAGCAATCCTGCCGTCCAGGCGCAGTTGCCGGTGCTGACTCGACAAGTGGAGTCTGGTCAGGTGGCTGCCAGCACTGCAGCACGAAATCTGCTTGCAGCGCTTACCAGTATTGCGTAAGAAGCTATCAAATAAATAGCAAATTAGTTTTAACCCGTGAAATGAAAGAAGACAAGCATGCACGACATCATTGAACAACTCGACGCCAAACGCGAGCTCGCGCGTTTGGGTGGCGGTCAAAAGCGCATCGACTCCCAGCACAAGAAGGGAAAACTCACGGCGCGTGAGCGCATCGAACTGCTGCTCGACGAAGGTACCTTCGAAGAATGGGATATGTTCGTGGAACACCGTTGCATTGACTTCGGCATGGCCGACAACAAGATACCGGGCGACGGCGTTGTTACTGGTTACGGCATGATCAATGGCCGCCTGGTCTTTGTATTCAGCCAGGACTTCACGGTGTTTGGTGGTGCGCTGTCTGAGGCACACGCCGAGAAGATCTGCAAGATCATGGACCAGGCGATGAAAGTGGGCGCACCGGTGATTGGTCTGAACGATTCGGGCGGTGCGCGCATCCAGGAGGGCGTGGCGTCACTGGGCGGCTATGCCGATGTGTTCCAGCGCAACGTCATGGCCAGCGGTGTGGTGCCGCAGATCAGCATGATCATGGGACCCAGCGCCGGTGGCGCGGTGTACTCGCCCGCCATGACGGACTTCATCTTCATGGTGAAAGACAGTTCCTACATGTTTGTGACCGGCCCCGAAGTGGTTAAAACCGTGACGCACGAAGAAGTGACGGCCGAAGAACTAGGCGGCGCTGTCACCCACACCACCAAGAGCGGCGTGGCAGACCTGGCTTTTGAGAACGATGTGGAGGCGCTCCTGATGCTGCGCCGCCTGTACAACTACCTGCCGCTGAACAACCGCGAAAAAGCGCCCGTGCGCAAAAGCGGCGACCCGGCTGACCGCATAGACTTTTCGCTGGACACGCTGGTGCCCGACAACGCCAACAAGCCTTACGACATGAAGGAGCTGATTGTCAAAACCGTGGACGACGGCGACTTCTTTGAGCTGCAACCCGAGTACGCGAAAAACATCATCATCGGCTTTGCCCGCATGGAAGGGCAGACCGTGGGCATTGTGGCCAATCAACCGTTGGTGCTGGCCGGTTGCCTGGACATCAAGAGCTCGGTCAAGGCGGCGCGCTTTGTTCGTTTTTGCGATTGCTTCAACATTCCTGTGGTCACCTTTGTGGACGTGCCCGGCTTCATGCCCGGTACGTCGCAGGAATACGGCGGCATCATCAAGCATGGCGCCAAACTGCTCTACGCCTATGCCGAGTGCACGGTGCCAAAAATCACCGTCATCACCCGCAAGGCCTACGGTGGCGCGTATGACGTGATGGCCTCCAAGCACCTGCGCGGCGACGTCAACTTTGCCTGGCCCAACGCCGAGATTGCGGTGATGGGTGCCAAGGGCGCGGTGGAAATCATCTTCCGTGAGGACAAGGGCAATCCAGAAAAACTGGCTGCCAAAGAAGCCGAGTACAAAGCCCGTTTTGCCAACCCGTTTGTGGCCGGTGCCCGCGGCTTCATTGATGACGTGATCTTGCCGCATGAAACCCGCAAGCGCATCTGCCGCTCGCTGGTGATGCTGCGTGACAAGAAGCTTGAAAATCCGTGGCGCAAGCACGGCAACATTCCTTTGTGATTCATGGGTTTAGGAAATAAAAAATGTTTACAAAAATTCTGATTGCCAACCGT
>CAJBVC010000306.1 GCA_903958915.1 uncultured beta proteobacterium | reverse complement strand
GTATTTGGCGTGCGCTACAGCAGCTTTGTGCCACGCTCCGGTTTGCATCCAACCCGCAGGGTCCAGGCGCCATTGACACTGACATTACGCCATCCGGATCACGCAACGCAGTATGTGGTGCAGTTGCACGAGTGGCACCCCGAAGGCCTGGCCTACGCCGGGCTTCCCAAAGATCTGAGCGAGGCCCGCGACCGCAGGTCCGAACGCATAACGGTCATCAGGGAAGACTGCGCCCGCCAGCCCGATCCTCTGCAAACCAGCATCGATCAATACCCTGACCAGCCAGGGCTGACAAACTACAGCCTGGACCTGCGCTACCGCTGATGCCAGCTTGGAGGCGGCGTTGCAGTTTGCTCTTAAAACAGGAGCGCCTTACGCACATCCAACGCGGGCTGGAGGCCGATTCGGCTTTTACTCGCTGAGCTCCTGCGCCAGCCCCTCGCGCTCGATCGCTTCGCCCAGAAAGTCCAGAAACGCCCGCACTGCCGGCACCAGGCCACGGCGGGACGGGAACACCGCGTGAAAGATACCGGGCAGCGGTGCCCAACCGGGCAGCACCGGCACTAGAAGCCCGTCGCGCAGTTCATTGCTGCACATGTAGTCGGGCAAGGTGCAAATGCCGGTGCCACGCAGCACTGCAAGTTTGAGCGTCAGCAGGTCATCGGCCACGTAGCGCGGCTGGTGCACGAAGGCGTGCGTAGTGCCGTCCGGCCCGACCAGCTGCCAGGTGGCGCGGTCGCCCGCCATTGACATATTGACCGTGTCAAGCCGAGCGAGGTCTACCAGCGACGCGGGCTGTCCCTGCCGTGCCAGCTGCAGCGGGCTGGCGACCAGCAGGGTGCGCGTCAGGCCAAAATTTTTTACCACCAGACTGCCACTGTCTTCCAGCGTGGGGCGCACCCGCAATGCCACATCGAAGCCTTCTTCCACCAGATCAACAGCGCGGTTGCTTACCCGCATGTCGATGCGCACCTGCGGGTGGCGCGCCAGGAACTGCGGCAGGATCGGGCCCAGCGTGGTTTGCGCCAGCGTCACCGGGCAGGCCACGCGAATCAGCCCACGCGGCTCGGTCTGTGCCTGTGCCACCGTGTCGGCTGCGGCCTGGGCGTTTTCGCGCATGGCAACGCAGTGGCGGTGGAATTGCTCGCCCACTGCGGTCAGTGACAGTTTGCGCGTGGTGCGCTGCAACAGACGCACGCCCAGGCGCGCCTCCAACTCCGCCACCCGGCGCGAGATACGCGACTTGGGCAAGCCCAGTGCCCGCCCGGCAGCTGCAAAACCGCCACGATCCACCACCTCGGCAAAGTACACCAAATCGTTCAAGTCCTGCATTGCATGGCTCCATAGTCCTACCAATAGGACAATCTAACGCAATTTTGCCGACTTATCAAATATTGGATGCGCCCACATACTTTATCCATCGCTGCAATCCGCAGTAACCTTTCAAGGAAACCACCATGAAATTGCTTCACATTGACTCCAGCATCCTTGCCGCCAACTCCACTTCGCGCCAGCTTACTGCCAAGATTGTTGCCAAATGGCGTGCCAGCCATCCAGGTACATCGGTGGATTACCTCGACCTGGCCACCCACGCGCCCAGCCACCTCTCGGCCGACTCGCTGGGTTTTCGCATGCCCGCCGGTGACGCCGTCTTGACAGACGTACAAAAGCAGGAAAACGCTCTGTCGGAGGCGCTGGTGTCCCAGTTCCTGGCAGCCGATGTCATTGTCGTGGGTGCTCCGCTGTACAACTTCTCCATCCCTAGCCAGCTCAAGGCATGGATTGACCGTGTCGCCCAGGCGGGTCGTACCTTCAAGTACACCGAAAAAGGCCCACAAGGCCTGGCCGGCGGCAAGACGGTGATCGTGGCCTCCGCACGCGGCGGTGTGTACTCCACCAGCGAGGGCGGTCGCGCCATGGAGCACCAGGAAAGCTACCTGCAAACGGTGTTTGGCTTTTTTGGTATTACCGACGTGCGCTTTGTGCGTGCCGAGGGTATCGCCATGGGCGATACCGCCAGAGCACAGGCGCTGGCTGCCGCCGACATCGAAATCCGGGCCGTGGCCCAGTTGGCCGCCAACGAAGGCAGCGCAGTGCGAGCCGCCTAGGTGTACCCATGACAGGCACTGCCCGCACACCGGTACTGTTCATCTCCCACGGCGCGCCCACCTTTTCCGTAGAGCCCGGCGTGCTAGGCCCAGCCCTGGCCACGCTGGGCCAGCAACTCACGGGTTTGCGTGCAGTACTGGTGGTGTCGCCCCATTGGCAAACGCGCAGCACGGTGGCGGTCATGGCAACGCAACAGCCCGACACGGTGCACGATTTTGGTGGTTTTCCTGCTGCGCTTTACCAGTTGCGCTACCCGGCAAAGGGCTGTCCGGATGTCGCCCTGGAGACCGCGAGGTTGCTGGGTGCTGCGGGGTTTCCCACCGAGCTTGACGACCACCGTGGGCTGGACCACGGTGCCTGGGTGCCGCTGATGCATTTGCTGCCCAACGCCGATGTGCCAGTGTTTCAGGTATCCATGCCGGCACGACTGACCGCACAGCAAGCGCTGCACATGGGACAGGCGCTGGCGCCACTGCGGGAACAGGGCGTGCTCATCGTGGGTTCGGGCAGCATGACGCACAATCTGTACGAGATAGAGGCGCCGAACAGCCCTGCTCGCGCCTACGCCTCCGAGTTTGCGCAGTGGATTCAAACCGCCGTACTTGCCAACACCATACAGCCCCTGGTGCAGTACCGCAGCGAAGCGCCATATGCCGAACGCGCCCACCCGACCGAGGAACATTTTCTGCCCCTGCTGGTGGCGCTTGGCGCACAAACGGACGGCGACACGGCGGCGCTCATCCCTGGCGGCATCACCCATGGTGTGCTTTCCATGGACTCCTACATGTGGCGCCAACCCACCCATCTGTGACACGCGCGCCGCAAATTTCGCCCTATACTGAAATTTGTGGCGGCACCCTACAGCGCTTGTGTGCCTCCGAATTCTTCTTATAAAGCAAGGAGTCAATGGTTATGGCACTCAAGAATGTGATGGTTCACCTGGACCAGGACCCGCGAACCAGCGAGCGATTGAAGCTGGCGGTAGCGCTGGCAAAGCGGCACGGTGCACGGCTGGTGGGCGTGTTCGGCAAGCGCTCACGCGCGTTGCGCGTGGGGGTGGTGACATCGTGGCCGACGCCCGAATTCACGCAGGCATGTGAGGAAAGCAAGGCTCTGTTTGCCCAGGCAACCGAAGGTCTTGCCGGGGCCGAGTGGCGCTTCATCAACCGGGGTAGCCACGCTGAGGTGCTACGCCTGTTTATTGACTTGGCGCGCCATACCGATCTGGTGATTCTCGGCCAGCACGAGCATGGCAAGGAAAATGTGCACGATGATCTGGCCGCGGAGGTGATCGTGGGCTGTGGGCGGCCGGTGCTGGTGGTGCCGTATGTGGGCGGCTTTGCGACGATCGGCGAGTGCCCGTTGATCGCCTGGAACAATGCCCCGGAAGCGGCCCGTGCGCTGAACTATGCCCTGCCTCTGATGGAAGGCTGTGCGCTGGCCCATGTGCTGTCGATCTCCGCACGCAAGGACGATTGCGAATCTACCAGCGCCGAAATCGCCAGCCACTTAGGCGCGCATGGCATCCAGGTCAAGAACGATATGTTTGTGGTCGAGGACTTCGGCATCATGGACATGGTGCTCAACCGTGCCAGCGACCGGGGTGCCGACCTGCTGGTGATGGGTGCGCACGGCAACATCGGCTTTCCGTTTGAGAGCCGCGGTGCCGGCACCCGTTACATCCTGGAACACATGACGCTGCCGGTGCTGATGTCCAACTGAGCTCACGGGCGCCCGCAGGCGGCGTCGAGTTGGGCCAGCAGCACTTCGCAGTACCGGACTCCTTCAACGAAGTCAAAAGCTGCCAGCGCATCGCGCAGTGCACCCAGTGTTGTTCCCAACTCGGAAAGCGGCATCGCAGCAGCCGCTGGCATGGCGCTGTGCACTTCGAGCGCGCGCAGGTCGGAGGTGCGCAGCAGTTCGAGCAGGTCCATGGCGTCGGCGCGCAAGCGAACCAAGTCGACCACCGCAGTGCCGGCAGGCAAACTGCCGTCTACTGCGACAGGCGCGTAACGCCGGGCAATCTGTTCCATGGCGCCGAGCGTGGACTGCACGGCCTGACGGAACGTGGCGGCCGACTCCCTCAGTTGTTCCGCTGCAGGCGCAACGTCTGCCTTGACCGCCGCTTCCATCGACTTGGCAACGCCCGACAGGTAACTTGCGCCCACTGTGGCAGACACCCCCTTGAGAGTGTGGAGAAGACGCACCACGGCCGCACTGTCACCGGCCGCAAACAAGGCATCCAGCTGGTCCGGCAGTGATGCGGTTTCTTGCAGATAGGCCTGCAGGATGTCTGCATAGAGTGCCACATTGCCACCCAGTCGTTCGATGGCGCCCTCGGTATCGACGGCGGTGGGTAGCGCCACTGTGTCGGACGTGATCGCAGAAGCCACCACGGCCGATGGCTGCGCGTTCACTTCCCCGGCGCGGCTGCGCCCGGTGTGGTTGCGCAGCACCTCCACCAGGTGGGTCAAATCAAAGGGTTTCCCGACATGGTCGTTCATGCCGGCGGCCAGACATGCTTCACGATCCGAGGCCATGGCATTGGCGGTCATCGCGATGACAGGCAGTTGCGTCAAGCCCAAGGTGTTGCGCAGGATCTGGGTGGCTTCGTATCCATCCATCACCGGCATTTGCAGGTCCATCAGTACCGCATCAAATGGCGCACTGGCACTGGCGACCGCAGCCACCCCCAACTGCCCATTGCTGGCAAGCTGGACCTCGGCACCCTCGGCGCTGAGCAACTCCTGCGCCACCTGCTGGTTGATCAGATTGTCCTCGACCACCAACAAGCGCAAACCCTGCAAGCGTCCTGCCGGCTCGGTGCGTGCTCGCGGTCGGGAACGCAGATTACTCAGACCTGCGCGGGCGTCTGCAACAGCGTCATACAGCATCGATGACGTAATGGGTTTCACGAGAAACGCATTCAGGCGCGCCTGTTCACGGGCGCTGCGTTGCGAAAGCGATTCGCGGCCGTGGGCCGTCACCATCACCGTGATCGGGGGCTTGGTGTCCGGCGCCATCTCGTGCAGTCGCTTGATGGTCTCCCATCCATCCATCACCGGCATTTGCCAGTCAACCAGCACAGTCTGGTACGGCGCAATCCCCCGGGATGCACGCGTTTGCGCCATTTCCAGTGCCGCCGCACCACTGGCGGCAACATCCGCTCTCCACCCCCATGACTGGACCATCGCGCTGAGAAGGTCCCGGGCAAACGGATTGTCATCCACCACCAGAACGTCCATCGGCTCCTGCATTCGCTGCGCCAGATCGTGCGACCCGTTGGCATCCTCGTTCACCACAGGCAACACCAACGTGAAGAAGAAACTGCTTCCCTTGCCAAGCTCACTCTCCAGCGACAGATCGCCCCCCATCAGGGCCACCAGCCGTTTGCAGATAGATAGTCCAAGCCCCGTGCCCCCAAAGCGGCGTGTGGTGGACGCCTCGGCCTGTGAAAATCCGTCAAAAACATGGCGCTGGTTTTCTTCTGCAATGCCGATGCCACTGTCGCGCACACAGAAACGCAGCGTTGTGGCCTGTTCATCGCGCTCGACCAGCTTGATCTGGATGATGACCTCACCCTGCGCAGTGAACTTGACTGCATTTCCCCCCAGGTTGATCAGCACCTGTTGCAGTCGCATGGAGTCGCCCAGCAGGCTTTTCGGCACGCTGCTGTCGACATCAAAAAGCACTTCCACCGGCTTGGCGCCTACGTTGGCCGCCAGAATCACGGACAGGTCGCGCAGGATCCGGTCCATACGGAACGGCTGCGGGTCGATGACCATCTTTCCAGCCTCCATCTTGGAGAAATCCAGAATGTCATTGAGCAAACCCAGCAGCGACTTGGCTGCCCCCTCGGTTTTGGAAGCATAGTCCTGCTGGCGCGCTGAGAGCTCGGTGTTTTGCAGCAGCTTGAGCATGCCCAAAATGGCGTTCATCGGCGTGCGAATCTCGTGGCTCATGTTGGCGACGAACTGGCTCTTGGATTGCGACGCCGCCTGCGCTGCTTCGGTGGCATTGACCAACTCGGTAATGTCGGCATAGGTGGTGACGAAGCCGCCCTCGGGCATCGGCGCGCCACGCACTTCCAGGGTCATCCCGTTGCCACGTCGGCGCTGGAACTGATGCGCCTGCGCCAGCAGTGCGCTGTCCATCCGGCTGCGCACGACCTCCTCCACATCACCCTCGCCGTACTCCCCTCTACTTGCATTGAAGCGCAGCAGCGATTCAAAGGTGGTTTGCGTCCCCTCAAACAAGGATGGCGGAAACTCCAGCAGCGTTCGGAACATTGCATTGGACTCAACCAGATGGAGGTTCGCGTCAAAAACACACAAGCCCACCGGAATGTTTTCGAGAATGCTGCCCAACAATGCGTTTTTCTGACGTACATCCACCTCCAACTGGTGGCGCTGCGTGACGTCCTGGAAAATGCCGACCAACCGGGTGCGCTTGCCGTCCTTGTATTCGGCCTCAGCTGCGGTGCGCACCCAGATGCGGCGGCCCATGGCAGTTCGCAGGGGCAACTCCATGTCCCAGGGCTTGCCGGTTTGC
>CAJBVC010000305.1 GCA_903958915.1 uncultured beta proteobacterium | reverse complement strand
TGTCACGAACGGCCACGACAAAATGCAGGTCGGTGGCGTCTTGCGCGGTATCGTGCCCCATTTCGATATGGACGATATCCGCCTCCGCCTTGGCCAGCGCTTCGGCAACTTTGGCCAGAACGCCTTTGCCGTTTTTGGCGGTCACCACGACGCCGGTCTCAAACGGGCGCACTGGTTCATCGGACCACTCCACCTCAATGAATCGTTCACTGTCTTTGTGCTGCAGCTTTTTCGCCACCGGGCAGTCGTGCGCGTGCACCACCAGGCCTTCGCCGCGCCCCAGGTAACCCACGATGGCGTCGCCCGGGATAGGGCGGCAACAGGTCGCATACTTCACAGAGGTGTTCTCGCTGCCGTTGAGAACTATCGAGCTATGCTGTGCGCGGTCGGTGGCGGTAAAGCGTTCGCGCGTCAGCAGCAGCGCATCGGGTCGCTTGCCTACCTCTGCCAGCAGCTGGACCAGGCGTTTGGCAACGATATGCGCGATGCGTTTGCCAAGACCGATGTCGGTCAACAGTTCATGCCGGGTCTTGTTGCCGCTAAAGCGCAGCAACTTGGTCCAAGTCGTGTCGAACACCGGGTCTTCATCCGAGAAGCCTTCGATTCCCTCGGCGCGCAGTGCCTGTGCCAACAACATGGCCCCTAGGTCCTCTGACTCCGCATGTGCCTGTGTCTTGAGGTAGTGGCGGATCTTGGAACGTGCTCGACCCGTGCGTACAAATGTCAGCCAGGCCGGATTGGGCGTGGCCAGCGGAGACGTCTGCACCTCAATCACATCACCATTTTTGAGCTCGGTACGCAGTGGAACGGCCTCCCCGTTGATTTTTGCTGCGGTCGTACGATCGCCAACATTGCTGTGAATCGCATAAGCAAAATCGACAACCGTTGCACCCCGCGGCAAGGCCATGATCTGGCTGCGCGGTGTGAAAACATAGACCGCATCCGGGAACAGATCAACTTTGACGTGGTCCCAGAATTCGGCGGCGTCCCTGGTTTCATTCTGAATGTCCAGCAGCGACTGCAGCCATTTGGTACCGAGTCGTTCGGTAGTCGCATCTTCCGGATTTTCGACCTTGTACAACCAATGTGCAGCCACTCCAGACTCGGCCACCACGTGCATGGATTCCGTTCGGATCTGGAACTCCACACTGATGCTCGAGGGCCCTACCAGCGTGGTGTGCAGTGACTGGTATCCGTTGAGCTTGGCAATCGCGATGTGGTCTTTGAATTTGCCTGGCAGCGGCTTGTATAGCTGGTGCAGGAGCCCCAATGCGGTATAGCAGTCAATCACCTGAGGCACGATCAGCCGGAAGCCATAAATGTCCGTGACCTGGGCAAAGCTCAGGTGTTTGGCGTCCATCTTCTTGTAAATGGAAAACAGGGATTTTTCGCGTCCGGCAATGCGCACAGGCATCGAGGAGGATGCAAATACGGCCTCCACTTCCTTGTGGACCTTTTGCAGGAGGTCGCGTCTGCGGCTTCGCGCCTTGGCCACTGCCTTTGCAAGGGTGGCGTAGCGCCATGGGCGCAAGTAGCGAAACGACAGATCTTGCAATTCCCGGTAGGTTTGGTTCAGACCCAACCGGTGTGCGATGGGCGCATAAATTTCAAGTGTTTCAGACGAAATACGAACCCACTTTTCCCGTGGCACATCGGCCAGGGTGCGCATATTGTGGGAACGGTCTGCGAGTTTGATCAGTATGACGCGCACGTCGCGTGCCATGGCCAGCAGCATCTTGCGAAAAGACTCTGCCTGGCTCTCCTCGCGCGTGTTGAAGTGCAGTTTGTCGAGCTTGGTCAGGCCGTCCACCAACTCTGCCACTGGTGAACCAAACCGCTCGATCAAATCAATCTTTGTGACACCGCAGTCTTCCATGGCATCGTGCAACAAAGCCGCCATGAGCGCTTGCGCATCGAGTTTCCAGTCAGCGCATTGCGCTGCGACGGCAATCGGATGGGTGATGTAGGGTTCGCCATTGTTGCGCACCTGACCCAGGTGGGCTTCATCGGCAAATCGGTAGGCCAATCGCACCAACTCGATATCGGACGATGACAAATAGTCCAGTTTGGCGGTCAGGGCAGCAAAACTGGCCGCCGCAGCATTCACAGCAGCGGCATGGGACGCACGGGACTTCTGGTTCACCGAAGAAGCGTTGTCCTTGTTACGAATGGCGGTGATTGGCGGCGTACCCATGCGCTAAATGTATCCTGCCGCGGGAAACTTCCAATCAAGACCGCGCTGTCTGGCCAAAAAAAAGCACCGCGAGCGGTGCTTTGCTGCATTGCGCGCCACTGGTCAGAGCGGCACTTTCTTCAGCATCTCGATCCCGATTTTGCCGGCCGCGATTTCACGCAGGGCAGTGACACCTGCCTTGTTCTTGCTCTCGATTTTGGGGGTATGGCCCTGGTTCAACATCCGCGCACGGTAGGTGGCCGCAAGCACCAACTGGAAGCGGTTAGGAATCTTTTCAAGACAGTCTTCTACAGTAATACGGGCCACAAGGTTTCTCCAAAGGATTAGGGAATGAGCAGGGCTCTGAATGTCTCGGCACGGGCGCGGCGTTGCGCTGCGTATTTAAGCCGTTGAGAGTGAACAATGGCTTTCAGATCAAAAAGCGCACGGTCAAACAACTCGTTGATTATAACGAAGTCGAACTTATCCACATGGGCGACCTCGGCCTTGGCGTTTTTCATGCGCAGATCAATGACGTCCGACGCGTCTTCGCCCCTGCGCTCCAGCCTTGACCGAAGTTCTTCCCAACTGGGTGGAAGAATGAAAATGCAGATGGCGTTGGCGAAAATCTGTTTGATCTGCAGCGCGCCCTGAAAGTCGATTTCAAGGACCACGTCCGCTCCCTGGTCCATGCGTTCTTCAATGGCTTTCTTGGAGGTGCCGTAGCGCTGGCTGTGCACGTGGGCCCATTCGACGAAAGCGTCTGCAGCCACCATGGCGTCAAACTCCTGCTGCGATACAAAGAAGTATTCGCGGCCGTGTTTTTCCTGGCCTCGGGGCGCGCGGGTGGTGTGTGATACCGAAGGCAGCACGCGCGAGTCGAGTTCCATCAGCGCTTTGACCAGGCTCGATTTGCCAGCACCGCTTGGGGCCGCAACGACGTAGAGGTTACCAGGGTATTCCATGGTCACTATTCTATGTTCTGGTCTTGGGTGCTGATTGTCAGTATCGACATTTGTGTTCAAGTGCCTGCACCCCAATGCGCCTGAAAATCAAACGAAAGCTGGCGATGGTGCTTGATCGACAACAGAAAAATGCTGTCAATGACCTGCACGTACAGTACCAAATAGTTGTCCATGATGTATTCGCGCGGACCATCAGGCTCTGCGAGCACAGACTTCAATTTGGTCCTCAATGCGCTCAGAGCATTGGTAGCCTCCACCGACCCAACAGCTCGATTAAGAAATGGCCGACCCATGCCCGGAAACCGTTCGAGGTTGGGAACGACGGTGTCGAGCAGTTCATCCAACAGGCCATCAAAGGCTTGCGGCGCATCAGCCTCTGTCAAAAACCGCTCAATGTCAGCCAGGTTCCGTTCAAAGTTGGCCGTTAATTTGACGACGATCTTCTTTGCCACTGCCAATATTCCCGTATCGGTCAGGCGCTGCGCCGACGTTTGATTGACTGAATGGCGCTATGGGCATCCTTCACTCGAGCACTAGCCACGTCGTCAAGTCCCTTGGATGCCTCGTCGATCAGCAACAAGTGAATGCGCTCACGTTCCAACTGGTGGTAGTAGTCCAGCCGATCCGAGTCGATCAGCGCAATGAAGCTCTCACCATTCTTAGTCACAATTTTCTCTGCTCCAGCCTTGACTTCCTCTGCCAGCTCAGAAAAGTTGGCCCTGGCGTGTGAGAGTGGGATAACGTCGCTTGCTGAAATACCCATGACCTTCTCCTGAGCAGCACATCATGTGCAGATAATTGTACAGTATACGCGCTTGATTCAACTTGTCACCGCCTATCAGATGGGGCTCAGCCTGCACTCCCTAAGTAAGCATTTGCGCAATGACAGGACCAGGAAACAGAAAAAGCCGCATGTACTGCGGCTTTACTAGGAGGAAAGTGGTCTAGTGCGTCGATTTGATGTGACCTGACGCGGGGCCGGTTTCTACTCTATGTTCTGCACCTGTTCTCTCATTTGTTCGATCAGAACTTTCATGTCGACCGAAATGCGCGTCAGTTCCAGTGCCGCCGACTTGGAGCCCATGGTGTTGGCCTCACGGTGCAATTCCTGAATGAGAAAGTCCAGGCGTTTGCCGATCTCACCGCCTTTTTTGATCAGGCGTTCGATTTCGTCCAGGTGCGAGTTCAGTCGGGTGATTTCCTCGGCCACATCAATCCGAATGGCGAATGCGGTTGCTTCAGACAGCGCGCGATCCTGCGCCGCCTCGGGCAGAGTGGCGCCATCGGTCAGCGCCATCGCTTCTTTCCAGCGCTCCATGAAACGCATGCGCTGCTGCTCGACCAACTTGGGAACCAGCGGGGTGGCTTGAGTGGCAAGCTTTCGCAGTTCAGCAACATGGTGCAGCAGCATGGTCGCCAGTCTCTCGCCTTCGCGTTGCCGGGCACCCAACAGGGAGATCAGCACTTTGTCGGCCAATGGCAAAACTTCGGCACTCCAGTCTCTTGCAACGGCTTGCTCTGTGGCTGCCAATCGCATGACGTCGGCCACGCTCAGCGCGGTCGCTTGCGGTAACCACGATTTCACGCTGTCCTGCACGGAGTTCAGGCGTTGCAGCAAACGGGGCGATGGCTCGGTAATACTTCCGGCGGTTCCGTTATCGAAAGCCGCTCGCACTTCGACCTTGCCGCGCTTGAGCTTTGCCAGCAGCAAGTCGCGCAAAGCGGGTTCAAACTGGCGCAGGTCTTCTGGCAGCTTGAACGACACATCGAGAAAGCGGCTGTTGACAGAGCGGATTTCAATGCCCAAGTGGCCCGATGGCGCATTTTTGGCGTCGGTTTCTTGCGTGGTGGAGGCTGTGCTGTGCTGTGCACTGGCATAGCCAGTCATGCTGTAAACTGGCATTGCAATAATTTTGAATTGGGAACGGGCCCAAGAATAACCCGGTTAAGACAGAAGAGACGCGCTTTCAGCCCAAATATATGTCGAAAGTCAAGCCAGCACCCCTCCCACCCGATACCAATATCGGTGGCTACCGCATCATTCGAAAGGTGGCTGCGGGTGGGTTTGGCTTGGTCTATCTTGCGCTCGATTCTGAAGGCCAGCAGGTCGCCGTCAAGGAGTACCTGCCATCTTCCTTGGCAACGCGGGCACCCGGAGAATTGCTGCCGCAGGTGCAGCCAGAAAAACTATCGTTGTACCGTTTGGGATTAAAGAGTTTCTTCGAAGAAGGCCGGGCGCTGGCCCAGATTTCTCACCCCTCCGTGGTGAGCGTGCTGAACTTCTTTCGGGAGAACGAAACGGTGTACATGGTGATGAATTACCTGGAAGGCGCGGCCTTGCAGGACTTCATTGTGACGGCGCGCGATCTCAAGCAAAGCAAGGTGTTTCGCGAGTCCACCATTCGCTCGCTGTTTGATGAAATTTTGCGCGGTTTGCGTATTGTTCATCAGCACAAAATGCTGCACCTGGACATCAAGCCGGCCAATATCTTCATCACCGATGACAACAAATCGGTGCTGATTGATTTTGGCGCAGCCCGCGAGGTGCTGAGCAAAGAAGGCAATTTCATTCGCCCGATGTACACGCCTGGCTTTGCCGCTCCCGAGATGTACCGGCGCGATGCTTCGATGGGCCCCTGGACGGACATCTACGCCATCGGCGCCTGCATTTATGCCTGCATGCAGGGTTACCCGCCCAACGAGGCACCCCAGCGGCTTGAAAAAGATCGCATTGCGGTGGCACTGGCGCGTTTGCGTGGGGTGTATTCGGACAACCTGATCGAGGTGGTGGAGTGGTGCATGTCATTGGACCCCTTGTCACGGCCCCAGTCGGTGTTTGCGCTGCAGAAGGAACTTAGCCGCGAAGGGGAGCGGCGCTATACCAAGCTGAGCGTTACCGAAAAGGTGCGCATGCAGTTTGACACCATGGTCGCTGAAACCAAGAAGTCGGTTCAGGCCGGTACACCGGCTGCGGCCAAACCCAAATGAAATTTTCTGTTTTCCAGATCAGCCGCAAGGGAGGGCGCGAAAAGAACGAAGACCGCATGGGGTATTGCTACACCATGGCGTCCGGACTTTTTTTGTTGGCCGATGGCATGGGCGGGCATCCTGAGGGCGAAGTAGCTGCGCAAATTGCGATGCAGGCCATTTCGGCACACTACCAGAGCCAGGCCAAGCCCGAGATTGAAGACGTCAAGGCGTTCTTTAACTCTGCCATTCTGGCTGCGCACCGGCAAATCCTGTTGTACGCGTCGGAAAAAGGCCTCACCGATTCACCCCGCACCACGCTGGTGGCCGCACTGGTGCAAGGAGGCTGTGCGCACTGGGTGCATTGTGGTGATTCACGGCTGTACTTTGTGCGCGACGGTGAGTTGCTGGCCCGTACGCGCGACCACTCCTACCTGGAGCAACGCAAACGCTTGCGTGGTGCCGGGCAGGAACCCGAACTCACCAACCGCAATGTGCTCTACACCTGCCTGGGGTCGCCCACCAAGCCCGAGTACGACGTGACAGGACCGGTCCCGTTGCAGCAGGGTGACAAGATATTGCTCTGCTCGGACGGACTGTGGGGCAGCCTCGACGATACGGATATCGTGTTTCATCTGGCGCAAAAAGCCGTTGCCGTCGCAGCACCCGACCTGGTGGAGCGTGCGCTCATCAAGGGTGGAGCACACAGCGACAACGTGACCCTGATTGCGATGGAGTGGGAGACACCGGATACCTTCGAGTCGACAAGAGGGACCATCAGCACCGACACCATCGAAGATGGCGTGTTTGCATCGACCGTGCAGGCGGGCTGGCTGGACTCTACTGTCGACGATCTGGACGATGCCGGCATTGAGCGTTCGATTGCCGAAATCAACGAAGCCATCCGCCGCACGTCAGCGCGCAAGCTCTGATCTGCTTTGTGGCGCATTGCGCTGTCCCTATTTTTTTGAGGTTTTCCCATGACTGACTTTGTGCGTGCCAAGGCACGAGCTGCAAACCAATTGCGCCCGGTGCGCATCACGCGGCATTACACCGTCCATGCCGAAGGATCGGTGCTGATCGAGTTTGGTGACACCAAGGTGTTGTGCACCGCTTCCGTGGAAGAGAAAGTGCCACCACACAAGCGGGGCAGTGGCGAGGGCTGGGTGACTGCGGAGTACGGCATGTTGCCGCGCGCCACCCACACGCGCAGCGACCGCGAGGCCGCACGCGGCAAGCAAAGCGGGCGCACGCAGGAAATCCAGCGCCTGATTGGTCGATCGCTGCGCGCCGTGTTTGATCTGAAGAAACTTGGCGAGCGCACAATTCAACTCGATTGCGACGTGCTACAGGCCGATGGTGGCACCCGGACTGCGGCCATCACCGGTGCGTTTGTCGCCGCACAGGACGCCGTAACCGGTCTGCTGGCGGCTGGAAAAATCCCAGAGACACCCATCACGGCGCAGGTGGCAGCTATTTCGGTAGGCATGGTGGAAGGCACCGCTTTGCTGGATCTGGAGTACACCGAGGATTCGGCCTGTGACACCGACATGAACGTGGTCATGACCGGTGCCGGGCACTTCGTGGAAGTGCAGGGCACGGCCGAGGGTGCCGCCTTCTCGCGCGCCGAGATGAATCAATTGCTGAGCCTGGCCGAGCAAGGCATCACGGAACTGATGGCGTTGCAGCAGCAGGCGCTCCTGAATTAGGAGCTGCTCACGCACTTTCTATGGGCGTCGGAGGCCAATAAGTCTTATGAGAATTGTGCTGGCATCGAATAACCAAGGCAAACTGGCCGAACTGCAGGCCATGTTTGCGCCCCTGGGTTGCACCCTGGTCTCGCAGAGCACCTTGGAGGTGCCAGAGTCCCCTGAACCCTACCGTACTTTTATCGAAAACGCGTTGACCAAGGCGCGCAATGCCGCACAGCACACCGGTCTGCCTTCGATTGCGGATGATGCCGGTTTGTGCGTCGATGCCTTTGGTGGGCTGCCCGGGGTGGACACTGCTTATTACGCCACCCAGTTTGGTTACAGCAAGAGCGATGACAACAACGTGCGCACGCTGCTCGAGCAAATGCAGGGCATCGAACATCGCCGTGCCGCCATGGTCAGCACGCTGGTGGCAGTGCGCTCGCCGCAAGACCCGGAGCCACTGGTGGCCGTCGGGCGCGTGGTGGGCGAAATTGCGCGGGAACCGATGGGCAGCAACGGCTTTGGCTTTGACCCGGTCATGTGGATCCCCGAGTTTGGCAAGACCTTTGCGCAATTGCCGGTTGATGTGAAGAATGCCAACAGCCATCGCGGTCGCGCTGCACAGCAGATGGTGGCGCTGATCCGCGACCGCTGGTTGCCGTGATCCCCATTGCCGCCGTGAACGACGCGCCATCACCGGTGCGTGACGTCCTGGAGTACATGCGACCGGGCGTCTTGCAGTTCACGGCATTGCCGCCGTTGTCACTGTATGTGCATGTGCCGTGGTGTCTGAAGAAGTGCCCCTACTGCGATTTCAATTCCCACGAGTTGACGTCCACACTGCCGGAGCAGCGCTACATCGAGGCTTTGCTGGCTGATCTGGAGGCGGCGCTGCCCCTGATTTGGGGGCGCCCGGTGCACAGCATCTTCATTGGCGGCGGAACCCCGAGCATGCTGGTACCTGACACGGTAGACTGCCTGATCGGGGCACTGCGCGCCCGTCTGCCCTTGGAGCCGCAGTGTGAAATCACCATGGAAGCCAATCCGGGCACGTTTGAGAAGGCGCGCTTTCGCGGGTATGCCCAGGCGGGTGTGACACGGCTGTCGGTGGGCGTGCAGAGTTTCGATGATGCCCATCTGCAAGCCATCGGTCGGGTGCATGACCGCGCGCAGGCGCTGGCGGCAGTGGAAGAGGCGGCAAGGTCCTTTGGCACGTTCAATCTCGACCTGATGTATGCGCTGCCTGGTCAGACCATGCAGCAACTCAATGCCGATGTCGCCACCGCGCTGGGCTTTTCCCCCCCGCATCTCTCGATTTACCACCTGACGGTCGAGCCCAACACCTACTTCGCCAAGTTCCCGCCTGTCATTCCAGAAGACGATACTGCCTATGCGATGCTCGACCGCATCACGGAACTGACGGCGTTGCAGGGCCTGGAACGCTACGAGGTATCGGCTTATGCAAAAGCCGGACACCGCTGTCGCCACAACCTCAATTACTGGCAGTTTGGGGACTACCTGGGTATTGGTGCAGGTGCCCATAGCAAGCTCAGCTTTGCCCACCGCGTCGTGCGCCAGGTACGGTGGCGCGACCCGCAGAAGTACATGGACGGCGCGTTACGGGGCAACGCCATCACCCAGGACGACGATGTGTCCCGTGCCGATTTGCCCTTTGAATACATGCTCAACGCGCTGCGTTTGCGCCATGGCTTTGCGTTGCGCGACTTTTCCGAGCGTACCGGGCTTGCCGTGACCTCCATCGAAAAGGCCTTGTCACAGGCCGAGCTCAAGGGATTGATCACGCGCGACCTGCAGCAGGTGAGGCCTACCGACCGTGGCTTCGATTTTCTGAGTGACTTGCAGACGCTTTTCCTATCCAATACGCAATAGCTGCGCAGCGCAGCGTCAGCGAAAGG
>CAJBVC010000304.1 GCA_903958915.1 uncultured beta proteobacterium | reverse complement strand
CAGTCAGGTGTGGAAGCGCACCAGCTCAGCGAAAAAGAAAAGGCGATCAAAGATTGCAGAGCCTGCCATCAACAAGGTGCCGCTCCGTTTCAAAGTGTCACCTTGACCATGGCCGGCCCTGACGGCCGCCCTCTACGGCATGGCGTACAGAAGGATGTCCTGAGCTCGTTGACATCCATGCAATCAGTACGCGGCTTCTACGCCATTGGCAGTACCCGTATCAAGTTGCTTGACTATCTGCTGGTGATGGTGCTCGCGGGTGCCGTCTGCGTTCCCATCGGCCACATGACGGTGAAGAGGCTTTTCAAAGGTGTGCGTGAACGCCTGGAAGCCGAACGACTGGCGGCACTTGCGGCAGGACCTGCCGGCGCAACAGGTACAGACTCCACTACAACATCTGGGCAAGCCCCGAAATAACAGGAAACCGTCATGAAAAAAATCTATATTCATCCGCTTCCCGTACGCATCTGGCACTGGACCAACGCCTTCGGCTTTGTGCTGCTGATTCTGACCGGACTGCAGATTCGTTATCTGGACCTGTTTCAGTGGGTTTCTTTCAAGATGGCCGTGGATCTCCACAACTGGATCGGCTTCGTCCTGATTGCCAACTTCTTTATCTGGCTGGGGTTTTACCTGTTCACCGACAAGATTAAGGTGTATCACCCTGAGCTCAGCCCAACCAAGTACTTCAAGGAGAGTTTTCGGCAGATGCAGTATTACGGATACGGCATCTTCCGGGGCGAGGTCAATCCACACCACCCCAACGCGTATCGCAAGTTCAATCCGCTGCAAAGCATGATGTACCAAATCATCATGATGATGCTGGTGCCAGCGCAGTTCTTTACGGGGCTGCTCTTGTGGGATGTGGCACGCTTTTCCAGCATCGTGGAAGCCCTTGGAGGCGTGCGTGTGGTCGACACCATCCACGTGCTGCTCTTCATCGTTTTCAGCGGGTTTATCATCGTGCACGTGTACCTTGCAAGCCTGGGGCACACTCCCAGCGCGCACTTCAAGGCCATGATTACGGGCTATGAAGAAGTGGAGGGCGACGGCCACCACGGCTGACCGGTTGGCAGTTGACCAACATCCAATACACAAGGGGCCTCGATGGCCCCTTTGTTTGTCTGCGTCAACGATAGGCTTGGCGTCAGGCGTCGTCGGGGTCGTATTCCGTATCGCGCACCCGGATGCCGTATTTCTTCATCAACGCCTGAAAGTTGGAGCGTTGCATTCCGGTTTCCTCGGCACTGCGGGTGACGTTGAAGTCATTGCGCTTGAGGGTTTCCTGGATGAAAAGCTTTTCTACATCTTCTACCGATTTCTCACGTACCTGCTTCTTGATGCGCTTGAGGTCCTCACTGGTACGCGGCACTTCCATCTCGTTCTTGGGCAGAGCTTCGATGATGTTGACCAAATGCGCCTGATGGATGACATTGTCCGAGGCCAATATCACCGCGCGTTGCACGGTACTTTGCAATTCGCGCACATTGCCGGGCCAGTCATAGCCCACCAACATGCTCATCGCAGCCTCGGAAATCTCGGAAACCGGCCGCTCCAGTTCTGCACAGAATAGTTTGAGGAAGTGGAAGGTCAGCGCTGGTATGTCATCGCGCCGGTCCCGTAGTGGTGGCGCATGGATCGGAAAAACATTGACCCGGTAGTACAAATCCTCCCGAAAAGTACCTTCCGCCACCATGGCCTTGAGATCCTTGTTGGTGGCGGTGATCAAGCGCACATTGGTCTTCTGGCTCACCGTACTGCCAACCGGACGAAACTCCCGCTCCTGAATAACGCGCAGCAATTTGGCCTGCGTGGACAGCGGAATGTTGCCAAACTCGTCCATGAACAGGGTTCCGTTGTTGGCAATGTCAAACATGCCCCTCTTGTTCGCCACTGCGCCGGTAAAGGAACCTTTTGTGTGGCCGAACAGTTCGCTTTCCAGCAAATTTTCACTCAGCGTATTGCAGTCAACCGTGACAAAGGGCTGGTCCTTGCGCAAGCTGTTGTAGTGAATGGCGCGGGCAATCACCTCTTTTCCAGTTCCGCTCTCGCCCGTGATCAACACCGTGCTGTTGGTCGGCGCACCTTTAGCGATAAGGCCAAACACCGCTTGCATGGCTGCACTCGATCCGATGATGTTCTCAAACCGGTACTTCGAGCTAACCTCGCTTTTGAGGTCACGATTCTCCTGTAGCAAGTGTCTGCGCTCCAGTGCACGGTCGACCACGTGCTGCAACTCATCAGGATCAAAGGGCTTGGACAGATAGTCGAAGGCACCCAACTTCATGGCCTTGACGGCAGTTTGCACTTGCGACAAACCGGTCATCATGATGACGTCCACTTGTGGATGGCGCTCCTTGATGTATTGCAACACCTCCATCCCATCGATCTTGGGCATCATGATGTCAAGCAAGACGATGTCATATGGCGACTCATCCACCCTTCGCATGGCTTCATATCCGTCCATCAGAGAGTCGACGACGTAACTGCTGTCGGACAGTATCCGCTGGCAGCTACGGATGACTATTTCCTCATCATCAACGATCAGTATCTTGGTGCTCATGGGGTGCTTGTACCTGCCTCGCGTTGGGTGTCTTCCAGGGGGGCATCGACGGGAAGAAAGATATGGAAAGTGGAACCCGAACCCACAACACTCTCAACCTTGATGGCACCCCCATGGGATTTGATGATGCCATAACTGACCGACAATCCGAGACCGGTGCCCTTGCCAACCTCCTTGGAAGTAAAGAAGGGATCAAAAATCCTCTGCAGATTGGCCTCAGGAATACCGCAACCGTTGTCCCGTACGGCAATTTCTACCAGCGGCAAGGGTACAAGTCCTGGTATCGGCGGCGATGCCGCCAGGTGGCGCCGACTCCTGACCCGAACCTCGCCAGCACCAGCGATGGACTGCTCGGCATTGACAATGATGTTGAGAAGCACCTGCTTGATGAGGTCAGCGTCGCCCCAGATTTCAGGTAGGTCTGCGTCCAGATCGGTGGTGATGGTGACCTGCTGCAAAGACGCGGGTCGGTCCACGAAATGCACCGTATCCTCGATCAACCGATTGATGTTGAAAAAGCCTTTGACGGGCACTTTTTCTCGCGCAAAGTCGAGCAAGCGTCGAATGATGGCAGCGCATCGTTTGGTCTCGCGGATGACCAGGTCGAGGTCTTCTGCATCGGGCGAGCCATCAGGCATCTTCTTGCGCAACAGGGATGTAAAGGTCAACACACCGGTCAGCGGATTGTTCAACTCATGGGCAATTCCTGAAGCCAGCAATCCAATGGCCGCCAATTTTTCGCCCTGCGCAACTTCGGCATGGGCTTTCTGCAGTTCATGGGTCTTTTCATGGACTTTGGCTTCTAGGGTATGCACCAGTTCTTGCGTCTCGGAGATGGAGTTCTTCAGCGCGACCGTCATGTGATTAAACGCACCAGCCACATGACCAAAGTCATCGTCGCTGCGTATGGGAATGTTGTGTTCCAGATCTCCCAAAGCGATCTGCGCAGCACCCGACTCCAGATCCTTGAGTGGCACATAAATCACACGGTGCATCAACAACCCGACACTGACGGCCACCAGCACGACTACCAAAGTTGAAATAGCATAGAGGTAGCTTGCGTGCAGATCCAGGGCCCGGTCAATATCCGCCAATGAGTAGGCGACATCCACAATTCCGAGCACCGATTGACTGGCCTTGTGCTCATGGCACGATGCTGAAGAGCAACTAGGCTCATTGTGAATAGGCTGCATCGCACCTAGAACCCGGTGGCCGTCCGCTGCCGCGTAAATTTTCCAGCGATCTTCATCCGCAACCTTTTTCAGCGGCTTACTCGTCAGGTGACAGTTGACACACGGCTCATCCGATTGCTCAACCGAGTAACCAACTTCGGCTGAGCGGCTCGAGTGAATGATCGTGCCGTCCTTGCTGATGATGCGAACGCGCTCGATCCCTTCCTGTCGGCCAATGTCCTGGATGATGTTCTCCGCCAACTCCTGCTTGTTGATCAGCATGGCGTACCGTGTACTTTTGACGACGATTTCCGAAATCTGCACCACCCGCTGGGAAATCTCTTCCTGCGAATGGTTTCGCTGATGCTGAACAATGAGGTACGGAAAGAGCACCATCACTGGCGCAAGGGCCAGTGCCAAGTAAATACTGACTTTGTACTTGATATGCTTGAAAAACATGATTCAACCCGCTCTCAGGGTTTGCCCTGATTATGCACACGGCCCTGCGCAACTCACGCACGAGGTGCAAACAAATAGACGCATCGATTCGCGCACATCAGTGACAACCCTATCGGTAAAACCCCAATAAACGCCTATAAACGGTGATCGAAAAAAGAGGAGACAAGGTGCAGGTACTTCAACTGCTAATCAGCGGTATCGCGCAAGGTTGCATATACGGGCTGATTGCTCTGGGTTTCGTACTCATTTACAAGGCCACCGAAACCGTCAGCTTTGCCCAGGGCGAGCTGATGATGCTTGGCGCCTTTGGAGGTCTCGTGGGGCTCACCATGCTGGGGTTCCCCTACTGGCTGTCGGTCATTTGCGCGATTGTGGCGGTGGCGCTGGTTGGCGTAGTGCTTGAGCGCCTGGTGATCCGCCCTATCCTGGGCCAGCCGGCATTTTCGATTGTCATGCTGACGATCGGCATTGGCTATGTGGCGCGCGGCTTGATCACGATGGTTCCAGTGATCGGCACGGAAACGATGGCCCTTCCGGTGCCTTACAAGGACGAGATCTGGAAGCTCGGTGGCGATGCCAACGGCATCGGTGCCGTGGTTTTCAACGTCGAACACATGGTGGTGATTGCGGTCACTGCGGTGCTGTGCGTAATGCTGTTTGCCATTTTCCGCTACAGCAAGCTGGGCATTGCGATGCAAGCCGCGTCACAAAACCAACTGGCGGCTTACTACATGGGTATTCCGGTGAAGCGCCTCAATGGGATCGCGTGGGGCATGGCAGCGGCGGTTGCGGCCATCGCGGGTCTGTTGCTTGCACCCATTACTTTTGTCCATGCCAACATGGGCTTTATCGGACTGAAGGCATTTCCTGCCGCGGTCGTCGGGGGTTTCAGTAGCCTGCCGGGCGCCATCGTGGGTGGTCTGGTGATCGGTCTGGTCGAATCGTTCGCAGGTTTTTACCTGCCCGATGGCTTCAAGGACGTAGCTGCCTATGTGGTGGTTCTGGTCATGCTGATGGTCAAACCCAACGGTCTGTTTGGCGAAAAGCTCCGCAAAAAAGTATGAGATTCATTTTTAAAACCGATTACGCGCAGGACATCAAACTGGCCAAGCATGGTGGACATGTTTTCTGGTACAGCGCCCTGATGTTGCTACTGGTTGCCGCGCCTTGGCTCTTTGCCGAGTACTGGCTGGCGCAACTCACCTTCGTGTTGATTTACTCCATCGCCGGTCTGGGGTTGATGTTGCTGGCTGGTTTTACCGGGCTTTTTTCGCTGGGTCACGCCGCTTTCCTGGGGGTAGGTGCGTATACACAGGCAGTGCTCACCAACGCTGGGATGCCGTTTCCCTTGGCGCTGGCTTGTGCAGCAGGTCTGTCGGCGGCCGTGGGCATCGTGGTGGGCTTGCCGGCCCTGCGACTCAAGGGTATCTATCTGGGTATGGCGACCCTGTCGTTCGGCTTTATCGTCGAGGAGGTGCTGGCTCGCTGGGAGTCGGTGACCAATGGCAACGCGGGAGTCACGGTTAAAAAGCCGGAAATGTTCGGATGGGTGATCGAAAGCAACGAGGGTTTCTACTTTCTGTGTCTGGCGCTGACCGTAGTCACAACGCTGGGCATTCTCAATCTGCTTCGCGCGCCCACCGGTCGCGCCTTTGTGGCCATCCGGGACTCGGAGATTTCTGCGCAGAGTATGGGCATCAACCTTGCACAGTACAAAACCATGGCCTTCTCCATCTCTGCCGCGTTGACCGGCGTGGCGGGGGCGCTATATGCCCACAAGCTGCAATTCATTTCGCCCGATCAGTTCAATATCTTGCAGTCGATTGACCTGTTGCTCATGATTGTGATCGGCGGTCTGGGGTCCGTGCATGGCGCATTTCTGGGGGCGGCATTCCTTATCAGCATGCCGCAGGCCATCTCCCTGGTCAAGGAGTTCCTGCCTGATGCCATCGGCCAGGCTCCCGGCCTCAAGAATGTGCTGTACGGCGGTGTGCTGATTCTGTTCGTCCTGTTTGAGCCCATGGGTATTTACGGGCGCTGGCTCAAGATCCGCACCTATCTGCAGATGTTTCCGTTTTACCGACAAGGCATGTTCAAACGGCAAAAGTCATTTCAGAAATCGGACAGGCTCAAGTGAAGCACCCCCGAAGCGCCTTCGGCACCTCCCCCTCAAGGGGGCGCTACCAGCGGCCCGGCAAAGCCGGTTCCGCGGTCGCCCACGAACAGACCCGTACGCCGGAGATTTTGTATGTCTGACTTCCTCTTGTCCGCAAAGAACCTCAGCGTGCGCTTTGGCGGCGTGCTGGCGGTCAATCATGTTTCTTTCGACGTGAAAAAGGGTGAAGTATTCACCCTCATTGGCCCCAACGGCGCTGGCAAGACGACCGTGTTCAACCTGATCAGTCGGATTTACACGCCCACCAGCGGCGAAATTGACTACCTGGGACCGAAGGGAATGGTCAAGCTGACCACACAGCCACCGCAGGATGTGGCCTCCCTGGGTATTGCCCGCACCTTCCAGAACATCGAACTTTTTGAGCATGCTTCGGTGCTGCACAACCTGCTGATTGGCCGGCATACGCACCGCCAGACCGGCTTGTGGCAAGACATCTTCTTTACGTCGAAGGCGCGCGAAGCGGAGTTGCTGGCGCGCGAAAAGGCCGAGGAGGTTATCGACTTTTTAAGTCTGCAACACTACCGCGATACCTATGTGGCGGGGCTGCCTTACGGTGTGCGCAAGGTGGTGGAGATGGCACGCGCGCTGTGCACCGAGCCCAAGTTGCTGCTACTGGACGAACCCTCCAGCGGCTTGAACATGGAAGAAACTGACGATATGGCCTTCTGGATTCAGGATATCAAGAACGAACTGGGCATCACCGTCTTGATGGTGGAGCATGACATGAGCCTGGTCTCCAAGGTTTCGGACCGCGTGCTGGCCATGAACCAGGGCGAGGTGCTGGCCATGGGAACTCCGCGCGAAGTACAGGCCGACCCCGGCGTGATTGAAGCCTACCTCGGTTCCATTGACGACGTGACATCGCTACGGCGTGAGCCGACTAGCGAGGGGACAACGAGCGCCGACGGGCCGCCCCTAGGCGCGAGGGCCCCCTCGGGGGGCAGCGCAGTACGCGAAGCGACAAGCGTGGGGGCCAAAACAGCATGAGCACGCAGCCTCCACCGATCAGCGACCAACCGGTGCTCAAACTCCTGAATGTGGAGAGCGCCTACGGCCCCATCCGGGCCATCCGCGGCGTGAGTCTGCAGGTGCGCCGCAGCGAAATTGCCACCGTGCTGGGGTCGAACGGCGCCGGCAAGACCACCATTCTCAAGACCATTTCGGGCATCATCGATCCGCGCAAGGGCTCGATCGAATTCAAAGGTCAGAGCATCACGGCACAGGACCCTTCCTACATCGTGCAGCAGGGCCTCTCGCATGTGCCTGAAGGGCGAGAAGTGTTCCCGCTGCTGAGCGTGCATGACAACCTGCTGATGGGCGCCTACACCCGCTCCGACCGCGATGGCGTGGCCAAGGACATGGAAGCAGTTTTCAACTACTTCCCGATCCTGCGCGAGCGTGCGATGCAGGATGCGGGCCTGCTATCGGGTGGGCAGCAACAGATGCTTGCGATCAGCCGCGCGTTGATGGCCAATCCCGACCTGATGCTGCTGGACGAACCCAGTCTGGGCCTGAGCCCGAAGCTCACCAAGGAAATCTTCGAGATTGTGGTGCGCATCAACCGCGAGCGCGGCACCACCATTTTGCTGGTGGAGCAAAACGCCAACATGGCGCTCAACGCCTCGGACTACGGCTATGTGCTGGAAAACGGCCGCATTGTGATGGAAGACACCTGTGCCCATCTGCGGGAAAAAGACGACATCAAAGAGTTCTATTTAGGACTGAAAGATGACGGCGTGCGCGGCGAGCGGCGCTGGAAAAAGAAGAAGACGTGGAGATAAATGGATATGGGACTCTGGGACACATCACATATTCAACCGCGCGATGACATCGTCATGGCGGGCGAGACCATCCCGGCCATCTTCTGGAATGCCGTGGAAAAGCGCGGGCCGAACATCTGGATGCGGCAAAAGCACCTCGGACTGTGGCGTAGCTGGACCTGGAACCAGACCGCAGACGCCGTGCGCGAGATCGCCGCTGGCCTGATGAGTCTGGGCTTTGAGAAGGGCGAAACCGCCTCGATACTGGGCAACACCGTGGTCGAGTGGGTCTGGGCTGATCTGGGCGTGCTGTCCTGTGGCGGCGTATCCAACGGCATCTACCCTACCGACGCAGCCTCGCAGGTGCACTACCTGTGCGAAGACTCGCGCACAGCCATCCTGTTTGTGGAAGACGACGAGCAGTTGGACAAGGCGCTCGAAGTACGGGCACAGTTGCCCCTTGTGCGCAAGGTGGTGGTGTTCAACATGGATGGCCTGCGCGATCTGCAGGACCCCGGCGTGATCAGCCTGGACGCATTGCGCGCCCTGGGCCGCACCTATCTGGCGCAACACCCCGATGCGGTACACCAGCGCGTGGCAGCCT
>CAJBVC010000303.1 GCA_903958915.1 uncultured beta proteobacterium | reverse complement strand
TCGGACAAAAGCAAGACCGTCGATTTCAAGCAGCCAGCAGTGCAACGGGAGAAGAATTCGAAGCCAAGTTTACGCAAGGCACGTTGCCCAACGGCTTGGCGTTTGCAGCCAATGGCGACATTCTGATTGCCAATTTCGGCACCGACTGCCTGGAAATCATGACCCGCGACGGACAGTGCCGCACTCTGCACGACCGCATCGATGGCATGCCCATCGGCAAGGTCAATTTTGTGTTGCGCGACTCGAAGAACCGGGTCTGGATCACGGTGTCCACCCGCGTCAATCCGTGGACCCAGGCCGCCGCGAGCCGCGTATGCGATGGCTACATCGCTGTGGTCGACGAGCGTGGGCTAAGGGTCGTCGCGGACGGCTTCTATTTCACCAATGAAATCCGGCTTGACTCCAACGAAGAGTGGCTCTACATCGTGGAGACGACGGGCCCGTGCGTGTCACGCATGCGCGTGGTCGAATCCGCTGCAGGTGTGACGCTCGCAGGGCGCGAAGTGTTCGGTCCGTCTAACCTCGGAGGTCCGCCCGACGGTATTGCCTTCGATGCCCATGGCAACCTGTGGTGCACCCTGGTCATGGTCGACCGATTGGTCGTGATCACGCCTCAGGGAGATTTGCGACTTTTGATCGACGATGGAGACCCCCAGGCCAGCATAACCCTGGTCGACAAGATGCAGGCTGGCACCGCCACCGCCGAGGTCATGTCCCGAGCCCGTGGCACCCTTGCACCCTGGATGGCCAGCGTGACATTTGGCGGACCCGACCTGCAGACGGTCTACCTCGGCAGCCTGCTGGGCACGACCATTCCATTTTTCCGCTCACCTGTGCCCGGTTTACCCATGGTGCACTGGCATGAGGCCCGACATTCTCGACCCTGACCCGGAGTAACACATCCTATGGCACGCACCTTTGTTGATTTGTCCATTTTTCTCGAAAACGATGTGGTCAGTGACCCACCTGCCTTTGCACCAAAGATCGAGTACTTCACCCACGAAAACACGTTCGCTCAGATCGCTCCATTCTTTCCAGGGTTGAAGAAGGAAGATTTGCCCGATGGCGAGGGCTGGGCAGTGGAAACGGTGGCTCTCACCACCCACAACGGAACCCACCTGGATGCGCCCTACCATTTCCACAGCACCATGAACAAGGCGCTGGGTACCCAAGAGCGATCGCTGACGATCCATGAAGTGCCGCTTGAGTGGTGCTTCCAACCCGGCGTCAAACTCGACTTCACCGCGTTGCCCGACGGCTACGTAGTGACTGCCGCTGATGTCGAAGCAGAACTCCAGCGCATCAACCACACCTTGTCGCCGCTGGAAATCGTCGTGGTGAATACCCGGGCGGGAAAACGCTATGGCAACCCCGACTATGTAGCCTCGGGCTGCGGCATGGGTTACGAGGCCACCATGTACCTTCTGGAACGGGGAGTTCGCCTAACCGGCACGGACGCATGGAGCTGGGATGCCCCGTTTGTACACACGGCAAAGAAGTATGACGAGTCACACGATGCATCTCTAATCTGGGAAGGTCACAAAGCCGGCCGCGATATCGGCTATTGCCACCTGGAGAAATTGCACAACCTGGAGGTACTGCCACCCACCGGGTTTTACATCTCGTGCTTCCCCCACAAGATTCGTGGCGCATCGGCGGGCTGGACCCGTGCCGTAGCCATTTTTGACGACCGGTTGTTCTCCACGAAATGAAGGAATAGTCATGGCAATGCGTCAAAACCAGAAAGTCATCATCACCTGCGCAGTCACGGGCGCCATCCATACGCCCACCATGTCGCCCTATTTGCCGATCACGCCGAAGGAAATCGCCGACGCGGCGGTTGGGGCGGCTCAGGCCGGTGCGGCGATCGTGCACCTTCATGCCCGCGACCCGCTGGATGGGCGTCCCACACAGGACCCTAAGTTCTTTCGTGAATTTGCGCCCGATATCGCCAGCCGATCCGATGTGGTGATCAACTTCACCACCGGAGGATCGCCCACCATGAGCATCGAGGAGCGACTGCAACCCACTCTGCAACTCAAGCCGGAAGTCGCATCGCTGAATATGGGTTCCATGAACTTCGGCATGTACCCGATGTTGTCGCGCTACAAGGACTGGAAACATGACTGGGAGGTGCCCTACCTGGAAAACTCGGATGAGCGCATTTTCAAGAACACCTTTCGCGACATCAAATACATTCTGGAATCGTGCTCGGCCAACCAAACGCGATTTGAGATTGAGTGCTACGACATCGGTCACCTCTACACCGCAGCCCATTTTCTGGAGCGCCAAATCGTCAAGCCACCACTCTTCATCCAATCCGTTTTCGGACTGCTTGGCGGTATCGGCCCCCATCCGGAAGACGTGTTGCAAATGAAGCGTACCGCCGATCGCCTGTTTGGAGACGACTATGTGTGGTCGGTTCTGGGCGCCGGGCGCAACCAGATGCCCCTCATTACCCTGTCAGCCATCTTGGGAGGGAACTGCCGCGTTGGGATTGAGGACTCGTTGTGGGACGGGCGCGGTTCGCTTGCCAAAACCAATGCCGACCAAGTACGCCGCATCCGCTCTATTTTGGAGGCACTCTCCCTCGAAGTTGCCACGCCTGACGAAGCCCGCGCCATGTTGCAACT
>CAJBVC010000302.1 GCA_903958915.1 uncultured beta proteobacterium | reverse complement strand
TCAAAGGTGGTGAAACGGGCGCCGTCGAATCGTGCCAGTCCACCACCCGTGCCGACCCACAGGTAACCATCGCGCGTCTGGAACAACGATTGAACGGCATTCAAGGGCAAACCTTGCTCGGTCTGCCAAGTATCGATCTTGAACTGGGTGAGCGAATCCTTCGGACTTGCAAGGGCAGCAGCGCGCGCCGTCCATGGCGGCAACACAAGTGCACACACCACGCACAGCAAAGCCGCAAGCCTTGCTAAGGACATGTCAATTCGCGACAAAAAAGTGTTGCAATCCAGGGCAATGGCACGACTCCGCTGTATGTCTCACGCCAGTCTAGAGGCACCTCGTGGTGCCTGCATTCGAGGCGCTCCAACAAAGTATCACATACTCTTGCCACCTGTTGTTCGGATTGCACGACATCGCGCGAATCTTCACCGTTTCCCTCCGCAGATGTACATCGTCACGATCTCCCTTGCATGACCTGTTACGTTTACTGTTGTCGTCACCTCAGGGCTGATAGCGGGGGTCGCGATTTGCGATCGGCCCACTCCAAACCCACCGTTCCGGTCGCCCAGAATACCCAATTCCGCACCAATCCTCAGGAAGCCACTAAGATCGTATTTGCAAAAGTCAAGGTAAACAGCGCAACCCGCGAAAGGAGCACCTAGTGGGAAATGGTCAACGGAGGCTTTCTACCGTTTGTGCGGGGATGGCGCTGGCGTCTCTATCGGCATTTCCGTGTGTCGCAGAAGAGCGATCGCAAGTCCCCTTACAAAATGGTGCAGGCACAGATGCCGATCAGTCCATTGAGTCTGCCCGTGGCGCGGTGCGGTCTGCAGCAGTGTGGCTGGCCAGCGGCGTTGATAGCTGGTTTGGCAGCAAGCCGTTCAGCGAAGGCGGCAAGGTGGTCGATGGTCAGGTCAGTCTGAATCTGTACAACCGTCAGGACACGGGCGGTGATTCATCCGTTCGCTTCAACGCGCGGTTCAAGCTGCCAAATCTGGAAGAGAAGACGTACCTGTTTACCGGGCAGGACAACTGGCAGGGAGTCATCACCGACAGCCCGGCTGCTTTTTCGGCCAAACAGCAGTTGCTGCAGAAGAACACTGCGGACAGCCGTTCTCTCTACGCCGGCGTTGGTCAGATGCTCAGCGCCTCGACCGATGCGCGCATTGGATTTCGGGATGGATTGAAGCTGTTTGTCCAGGGACGCTTCCACCACCTTTGGAAACCAAGCGCGGGCGCTGAAGTCGAGTTCAGCCAGACCCTCTTTTTCACGCGACTCGACCATTTGGGGACATCAACCACACTTTCTTACGAGCACCATTTTTCACCGACGTGGGTCGGGCGCTGGCTCAATGCAGTTACCGCGACGCAAGTAGAACCGGATGCACAGTGGAACAGCAGTTTGGGCATGTTCAAAGCGTTCGGCCAACAACGCTTGCTGTCAATGGAGCTTCTTGCCAGCGCCAAGCAAAACACCGGTGTTGCATTGACGGATTACGGCTGGCAAGCGCACTGGGAGCAACCCGTTGCCAACAACCGCCTGATCGGTGAACTGATCGTGGGCCACTTCTGGCCGCAGCCCACTTCGGCCGTTGCACGAACTACTGCCTGGGCACTGGGAGCCGGCCTGAAAATGAGGTTCTAGAGAGCACCCACACTCAGTCGGAAAAATGCCAATAAAGCCGCATGCCATCGTTTGACATCCGCACCGCGCTGCTGATCATCAGTTTCGCCTATCTATTCCTGCCGGTGTTCGGTTGGATCGTCCTTGAAGGGCATCGCTCGCGCGAGATCACGATGTTGAAATTGCTATGAAACCGATAGCTGCTCACGCTTTATTGGCAAGCGCTAGCGGCACATTTTGTTACTAGTCTGCAACTGGTCTGCCAATTGCACGCAATCCCTGTGAACCACCAACAAGGTCCTTCCAAAACCTTCATGCAACGCAACCGTGTCGTTCTCGTCGTGCTGACGTTCTGTGCGATCGTCGCAGGCATTGGTTGGCAATTCGCACCCTCAGCACCGGCTGCAGCCAGTGCGCCCACAGCACCCGTGGCTGCCATCCCAGCAACTGCCGCCTTCGTGGACAACCAGCAGTGCCTGGAGTGCCACAAAGACCAGGCAGCGCAGTGGCAGCAGTCCAACCACGCCAGGTCCATGGCGGTGGCCACGCCGCAAACCGTGCTGGGCAACTTTGTCAATGCAGAGTTCCGCCACCAGGGCGTCACCTCGCGCTTCTTCCGCAAGGCAGACAAGTACTTTGTAAACACCGACGGACCTGACGGCCGGCTCGCCGACTTCGAGATCAGCTACACCTTCGGCGTGGCACCCCTGCAGCAATACCTGATCGCACTGCCCGGAGGGCGTCTGCAAGCCCTGCAGATTGCCTGGGATGACGTACGCAAACGCTGGTTTCACCTGCAGCCCAAAGAGAAGGCGCCGGCGGGTGATGTGTTGCACTGGAGCGGCAACTACCAGACCGCCAACACCATGTGCATCGAATGCCACACTACCGGCTACGAGAAGCGTTTTGACGCAGCCAATGGCACGTTTGCCTCGCGTTGGAAGGAGATCAACGTATCCTGCCAGGCTTGCCACGGCCCCGGCGAGCGGCACCTGGCCTGGGCGCGGCTGCACAAGGAAGGGAAGACTTCAACTGACCTTGCTGGGGAACGCTTCGGCCTGACCGAGGCCACAAAGCGAACCAACGCGAAATTGCAGGTGGATGTGTGCGCTGCTTGCCATGCGCGCCGCAGCGTCCTCACTGCCACACAAGAGCCCGGACAGCCGCGCCTGGACCACTACCTGCCCCTACAACTCACTGCTGGCCTGTACCACCCCGACGGGCAGCAACTGGGCGAAGTATTTGTGGATGCGTCCTACCGTCAGAGCAAGATGTACCAGTTCGGCGTGGCCTGCACTGCCTGCCACAACGCGCACACCGGCAAGCTCACGCAGAGCGGCAATGCGGTGTGCGTGCAGTGCCATGCACCCACCGCCAATGCGCATTTCCCCACCGCCAAGGGTGACTACGATTCACCTGCCCACCACCACCACAAGGCCGGCAGCAAGGGCGCCGGGTGCGCCGCCTGCCATATGCCGCCGCGCACCTATATGCAGATCCAGCCCCGGCCGGACCACAGTCTGCGTGTTCCGCGTCCCGATCTCACCATCAAGATCGGTACGCCGAACGCCTGCAATGCATGCCATGCCGATAAGTCCGCGCAGTGGGCCGTGGCGCAATTGCAGGCATGGGGCCCTGGCAAACCGAAAGTGGAGCCGCATTACGGCGAAGTCTTTGCCAAGGCCCGTGCCGGCGCGCCGGACGCGGTGCCGGACCTGGTTGAGCTTGCCGCCGATGCTCGGCACAGCGCCGTGGTGCGGGCTACGGCACTGAGTGCACTCAGTGGAGACGGCACGACGGGCATCCCGGTGCGACTGGAAGCCACGCGCGACCCAGACGCCGAAGTGCGCGCCTCAGCCGCTGACAGCTACGAAGATGTTGCGCCGGTGCAGCGTATCTATGCCCTGGCGCCGCTGCTGCGCGACCCGGTGCTGGCGGTGCGCATGGCGGCGGCGCGCAACCTCTCAGCAGTGCCCAGAGAGCAGATTGCTGCCGCCGACCGTGCGGCGCTGGATGCTGCCATTGCCGAATACATAACGGCCCAGAGGCAGTCCCTCGACATGCCCGGGGCCCATCTGAACATGGCAGTGGTATATGCCAATACCGGGCAAGTGGCACTGGCCGAGGAACACTACCATGCGGCACTCAAGATAGACCCCGACTTCACGCCCGCTCGCGCCAATCTGGCAACGCTGTACAACGCCATAGGGCGCAACGCCGATGCCCTGACGGTGCTGGCCCAGGGCCTGAAACGCAACCCGGGCATTGGTGATCTGCAGTATTCGCTGGGGCTGCTGCTGGCCGAAGAAAACCGCCTGCCAGAAGCCACGGCAGCGCTGGAGCGAGCCGCCAAGCTGATGCCACGCCAACCCCGTGTGCACTACAACCTGGGGCTTGCGCTACAGAAAACAGAGCGCTTTACGCAGGCTGCGTCTGCGCTGGAGACCGCTTTTACCCTCAATCCGCAGGACCCGCTGGCAGCGCACGCACTGGCCATTCTGTTTGTGCAGCGTGGCAACCGGGACAAGGCGCTGCATTGGGCACGGACCTGGGCGAACCTGGCGCCTAACGATGGGCAGGCGCAACAACTGCTGAGACGATTGAATTCGATTGGGCCTTAAGGTACACCGCATCACAACTAAACCGGACGTCGAAAGCCAATGACTGATTCCATTTCCAAATCATCCGTGTCGTTGTTGCTTTGCCTTGTCGTGCGTCAGCACTGCCTGCGGCGTCGCGCCTAGACACAAATGATTTGGAAATGGAATGAGCAAGGTTCAACGAAGCACTATTCGATGATTCGTGAGTTCCCGCCGGGCACGTTTCAATCAAGACTGCGGGCGTGCAGTCAACTTGAAATTGATCAAAGTCGGCCGCGCAAGCGCTCGCTCGTCCCAGTCATTTCAAGTGCTGCCGCGCACCACTAATTCGTACCCAAGATCCCGGCACGGGTCCGCGACCGCTTCACCTTTCATCAACGCCAGCAACATGGCCGAAGCTACATGCCCGACTTGTGCGCGCGGCGTGCGCACCGTGGTCAATGGTGGCAGCATCTGGTCGCTGCCGGTTAGGTCATTGAAACCCGCCACGGCGATGCGCTGGGGTACCTGAACACCCATGCGCAGTGCAGCCATGAGGGCACCTTGGGCGAGGTCATCGTTGCAG
>CAJBVC010000301.1 GCA_903958915.1 uncultured beta proteobacterium | reverse complement strand
CCCAATGCCTGCGGGCTCGACGCCATCAGCAAGGGCGCCTATGTGTTGGCAGAGCCATCCGAAGTGGGTTTGAAGAAAAAATCGCAAGCGGTCCTGATCGCCACAGGCTCTGAAGTACAGTTGGCGCTCAAGGCGCAAGAATTGCTTGCTACCAGAAGAATAGCGGTTCGCGTCGTCTCCATGCCCAGTACCACCACATTTGACAAGCAGACCGCTGCTTACAAGCTGGAGGTCTTGCCCGCTGGCTTGCCTCGGGTGGCGATCGAGATGGGTTCAACCGGTGGCTGGTGGAAATACGGCGTCGCGGCGGTCATCGGTCTGGACACCTTTGGCGAGTCGGCGCCGGCACCGGTGTTGTTCAAGCATTTCGGTTTCACGCCGGAGAATGTGGCTGATACAGTGCAAGCTGTACTGACCAAAAAGTAGGCAGTTTTGTTTTTTTAAAAGGAAATCACCATGGCTATCAAAATTGGTATCAACGGCTTTGGCCGCATCGGTCGCAACGTGCTGCGCTGCGCCATTCTCAATTTTCCGGACATTGAAGTCGTTGCCGTCAACGACTTGCTGTCACCGGACTACCTGGCTTACATGCTCAAGTACGACTCGGTGCACGGCCGCTTCAAGGGCGACGTGTCGGTGGATGGCAACACCCTCATCGTCAATGGCAAAAAGATTCGCCTGACGCAGGAGAAAGACCCAACCGCTCTGAAGTGGAACGAAGTCGGTGCCGACATCATCATCGAAGCCACCGGCATATTCCTGGACCAGGCGGGTGGCGAAAAGCACATCGCAGCGGGCGCCAAGAAAGTCATCTTCTCCGCACCATCCAAAGACGACACGCCCATGTTCGTGATCGGTGTCAACGACCAGACCTACGCCGGCCAGGCCATTGTCTCCCACGCCAGTTGCACCACCAACTGCCTGGCACCTCTGGCCAAGGTGGTGCACGACAAGTGGGGCATCAAGCGTGGCCTGATGACCACGGTGCATGCAGCCACCGCGACACAGAAAACCGTTGACGGCCCCTCCAACAAAGACTGGCGCGGCGGTCGCGGCATTCTGGAAAACATCATTCCCTCCAGCACCGGTGCAGCCAAGGCGGTGGGCAAAGTGATTCCCTCGCTCAACAAGAAACTCACCGGCATGGCATTTCGCGTGCCCACCAGCGACGTGTCGGTGGTTGACCTGACGGTAGAACTCGACAAGCCGGCAACGCTCGAAGAGATCTGCGCCGAAATGAAGGCGCAATCCGAAGGCGCACTGAAGGGTGTGCTGGGCTATACCGAAGACAAGGTCGTGGCGACCGATTTCCGCAGCGACGCCCGCACCTCCATCTTCGACGCAGACGCCAGCATTGCACTGGATGGCACCTTCGTCAAATTGGTTGCCTGGTACGACAACGAGTGGGGCTACTCCAACAAGTGCCTCGACATGGTGCGTGTCGTCGCCAAGTAAGCGCCTGACGCAAACCCACTGAAAAAGCCCGTGTCGGTTCATCCGTCACGGGCTTTTTTGCGGTGCGCCCAGCATGGGCGCACTCCTGCGGGTGCAAGCCCCGCCGTAAGTTGATCACGACGAACGAAGTGAAGCGCAACTGCATTAGGGCGACCGAATGTGGGAAGGAAGCGTGGAGCAT
>CAJBVC010000300.1 GCA_903958915.1 uncultured beta proteobacterium | reverse complement strand
GTGGCCCAACGCCTGACGGACTGCACCCGTGATCTGGATACCCTGGCACGGCTCGGAGGCGACGAGTTTGTTCTGATGCTGCAGGGGTTGAGCGCCGATCCTGCCGAGGCCGCGCGCCAAGCCGAAGTGGTTGGACAAAAGGTTGTATCAACCGTGGCGCAACCGTACCTTCTGGCGGGTCATACGTACCAGAACACGGTCAGCATCGGGATTGCGATGTTCTCCGATCCGCACAGCACCCTGGAAGAGCTGCTCAAACGCGCCGATCTGGCGATGTACCAGGCGAAGACCGATGGGCGAAACGGACTGCGCTTTTTTAATCCCGAAATGCAGGCACGCATGACCCAGCGCGTTGCCCTGGAAGAAGATCTGCGCAGAGCGCTGGCAATGGATCAGTTTCTATTGCACTACCAGCCTCAGGCGGACCATCTGGGTCACTGGGTAGGAGCCGAGGCGCTGGTACGGTGGCAACACCCCCAGCGCGGGTTGGTTCTGCCCGGTGCGTTTATCGATGCTGCCGAGGCCAGCGGCCTGATTCTGCCCTTAGGGCGCTGGATACTGCATGCGGCCTGTGAGCAACTGGTTGCCTGGTCGAGCGAGCCTGATCGACATCACCTCAGCATTGCGGTCAATGTCAGCGCCAGACAGTTTCGTCATGCCGATTTCGTGACGGACGTGCTTGCTGCACTGCATGCCACTGGCGCACCGGCGGCGCGCCTGAAGCTCGAACTCACCGAAAGCCAGCTGCTGGAAGACATTGAAGGTGTCATTACCAAAATGAACGCGCTCAAAGCTTGTGGTGTGCGGCTGTCACTGGACGATTTTGGCACCGGGTACTCCAGCCTGAACTACCTCAAACGCCTGCCGCTGGACCAGCTCAAGATCGACCAGTCGTTTGTGCACGATCTTCTGGACGACGCGCACGACGCCGCCATCGTCACAACCATTGTGGCCCTGGGCCAGAGCCTGCAGCTCGAAGTGATCGCCGAAGGGGTGGAAACACACGCGCAATGTGCCGCACTGGCCAACCTGGGCTGCCATTTCTACCAGGGGTATTGGCTGGGGCGTCCGGTGCCCATCGAGAAGCTTTACGAAACCAGCCCGCCACCTATGGCTTAATACGGGGTTTCAACTTTCATTGCAAGAATTCTCATGGGCAACAAAATCGTCACCGAAGCAGACCGTAAAGCCACTCCCGCTCCGTCACCCCTGCCTGGCATGAGCCTGCCTTCCGCCGGCCGTGGCCAGCGTGTCAGCCTGGAGCGTGGCGTCGCAACCCGCAGCAAGAAGAACCCGGGCAAGCGCTCCAAAAAGGGCGGCTAAACCCCGGGGACGCTGCAGACGGCTTAGCCGTCTGCGTTGATCTGCTTGATTAACTCCTGCAGAACTGCAGCGGCACGGTCATTGTCAATCTGGCAGGTGCCGGCGTTTTCATGGCCGCCCCCACCATAGGTCAGCATCAAGTCGCCGATATTGGTTTTAGAGGAGCGGTTCAGGATCGACTTGCCGGTTGCAAATACCGTGTTCTGTTTTTGCACCCCCCACAGCGCGTGGATTGAAATATTGGTTTGCGGATACATCGCATAAATCATGAAACGATTGACCGCAAAAATGACCTCCTCGTTGCGCAAATCCAGCACCGCCAGGTTGCCATAGACCGTGGTGCATCGTTCAATCTGCTCGCGCGCCTTGGCGGTGTGTTCAAAGTACAGGTCAATGCGCTCAACGACGTCGGGCAGTTGCAGGATTTCGTCAATGTCGTGGTCGCGGCAATACTTGATGAGGTCCATCATCAACTGGTAATT
>CAJBVC010000299.1 GCA_903958915.1 uncultured beta proteobacterium | reverse complement strand
GTGTTCGAGGTAGGTGAAGATGTCGGCCAGAATCTGGCAGGGGTGAAACTCATTGGTCAGCCCATTGATCACCGGCACGCGGGAGTGCGCGGCAAACGCTTCGATCTTGGTTTGCTCATACGTGCGAATCATCACGATGTCGGTCATACGGCTGATGACCCGGGCGCTGTCTTCAATGGGCTCTGCGCGACCGAGCTGGCTGTCGCCGGTGGTTAGGTGCACCACGCTACCGCCCAACTGGTACATGCCCGCCTCAAAGCTCACGCGTGTGCGGGTGGAAGCTTTTTCGAAGATCAGCGCCAGGGTGCGGTCTACCAGCGGCTGGTGGCGCACAAAGGTCTTGAACTTGTTCTTGATGAAAGCCGTGCGTTCGAGCAGGTAGAGGTACTCCTCGGTGCTCAGATCGGAGAACTGCAAATAGTGGCGTACCGGCGGCGCGCCCTGAGGAATCGTGCTGGGCACCGTTTTCTTGATGGGTTTCATGCGGTCTCCTTCAACAGCGCCGACACCAGCGGACACAGAATCGCCACAATCTCGTCGGCCTCGGCGGCAGTCAATATCAGCGGTGGAACCAGCCGAATCACCGTGTCGGCGGTGACGCTGATGAGCAGGCCATTGTCTGCGCACCGCTGCACAAGCGCTGCGCAAGGTTTGGACAAATCAATTCCCAACATGAGTCCCTGTCCGCGAATCTCCCGAACGGTGCCACTGGCCAGTTCGGCGGCGAGCGCTTTTTCCAGGCCCGCCTTGAGATGGGCGCCGACTGTGGCCGCGTTGTCGAGCAGCTTTTGGGACTCCATGATGCGAATGGTCTCGACGCCAGCACGCATGGCCAGCGGGTTGCCGCCAAACGTGCTGCCGTGGTTGCCGGCGGCGAATATGCCCGCCGCCCTGGGTCCGGCAACAACCGCACCTACCGGAACGCCGGACCCAAGCCCCTTGGCCAGTGGCATGACATCGGGCGTAATGCCGGCCCACTGGTGGGCAAACCATTTGCCGGTGCGCCCCATGCCGCACTGCACTTCGTCAATCATCAGCAGCCAGTCGTTGGCGTCACACAGCGCGCGGACATCGCGCAGGTAGTCCATGTGCATCGGGTTGACGCCCCCTTCGCCCTGAATCGCCTCAAAGAAGACGGCCACCACATTGGGGTTGTTGGCAGTTGCCGCCCTGAGTTGTTCGATGTTGTTGATCGGAACCCGAATGAAGCCTTCGACCAGTGGCCCAAAACCGGCTTGCACTTTGGGGTTGCCGGTGGCGCTGAGCGTGGCAATGGAGCGGCCGTGAAAGGCCTTTTCGTACACCACAATTTCAGGTCGCTCAATGCCCTTGTCGTGGCCAAACTTGCGCGCCAGTTTGAGTGCGGCTTCGTTTGCTTCTAGTCCGGTCGAGCAGAAGAACACGTTGGTCATGCCGGAGCGCTCGACCAGCAACTTTGCCAGTTCCTCCTGCAACGGGATGTGGTAGTAGTTGGAGGTGTGGATCAGCTTGGTGACCTGGTCCTGCAGGGCGGCCACCAACTGCGGGTGGTTGTGCCCCAGCGTGTTGACGGCAATGCCACCGAGGCCGTCGAGGTACTGTCGGCCAGTGGTGTCCCAGACCCGGCACCCCTGGCCATGCGACAAGGCAATAGGCAGGCGGCCATAGGTCGGCATCACGTGGGGCGAAGAGGGCGCGGCGGTGGATGGTACGACAGACATGGGGGCACTCCGGGGTTAACGCAAAAAACGGCGGCCCAACGTGGGTTGGGCCGTTGAAGTGGAATTTTAGGCGGTTTACGAACCCCCCCTGCGTAGCGCACTCCTGGCAAGCTTGTCAGCAACAAGCAAACTGAGGTTTGTAGAATTTTGCTCGCGCCATTGATCGCAGCACCGCAATGCACCAGCCCCCATCTTCAAAGCTCTACGATGATTTCTGACACTGCCAAGGAAGTTTTCATTTTGGGTATGACGCGACAGGGCAAGCTTTTTCGTCCCAGCGACTGGGCGGAGCGTTTGGCAGGCGTAATGAGCCAGTTTCGCCCGGGTGGGCCGCAGCCCGGCAGCCATTTGCGCTATTCACCCTGGTGCATTCCCACCGTGGTGGGCAAAGTGAAATGCGTGATCGTGCACACCGATCTGCGCGAGTACGAAGTGCTGGCCTGGGACTTCTGCATCAACTTTGCCATCGACAATGAGTTGCAGATCAGCGAGACACGGCCAGAGTTGCACTTCGGTTCCGGGCACTGATTCCGTTTCCAAATCATCCGTGTCGCTGTTGCTTCGCGCCTGGACACAAACGATTTGGAAATGGAATACAAGTCTTAATGGAAACAAAAAAGCCGCTCAATGAGCGGCTTTTTGCTTTGCTGACAGCGCACCCGGTGCAAACGGCAAATCTTCCTATGGAAGATTTGGGCTGTTGTGCCTAAGTGATTAGGCGGCGAGTGCCAAGGCTTTCACCTTGGTTGCCAGGCGACTCTTGTCACGAGCAGCCTTGTTCTTGTGGAAGATGCCTTTATCGGCCACGGTATCCACCACGGCTTGCATCTTGCCAAAAGCTTCCGAAGCCTTGGTCTTGTCGCCTGCCAGAACGGCTTTTTCCACATTCTTCACCGCAGTGCGGTACTTGGAACGCAGCGATGTATTGGCGGCGTTGATCTTGACGTCCTGACGGACGCGTTTACGGCCCGACGCCAGGCGCGGGTTCTTTTTCTTGGGTTTTCCAGAAGCCATTATTTAGTTCCTTGTGTCTGAGGATGATGCCAGCAAAGCCCGCGATTGTACCAGTTTGAGAAATTGGGCAGCGCCGGGCCGGGCCAAGCGGCGATAACCCCGTGGGGGCGGTAACTGGCGCAGTGGCGCGGCGTGGGTGCACGACGCCGCACTACACTTGCGCTGTGAGCCTTCTTAAATCTGCATCGACCGTTTCGCTTCTCACGTTGGCCTCCCGGGTGACCGGGTTGGTGCGCGACCTGCTGATGGCGTCCACCTTCGGTGTGAGCGTCATGACCGATGCATTTTGGGTGGCGTTTCGCATACCCAACATGCTGCGCCGCATGTTCGCTGAAGGGGCTTTCAGCCAGGCTTTTGTACCGGTGCTTGCCGCCACCAAAGAAACTGAAGGGGAGGCTGCGACCCATGCGCTGGTAAGCGCCGTGGCCACTGTGCTGATCTGGGTGCTGCTGTTGGCCTGCGTCATTGGCGTGGTGGGAGCCCCGGTTCTGGTGTACATGATGGCGGCCGGGTTGTTGCAAAAGCCGCAGGGCTTTGAGGCTGCGGTGCTGATGACGCGCTGGATGTTTCCCTACATTGCCTGCATGTCGCTGGTGGCACTCGGTGCAGGCGTGCTCAATACCTGGAAGAAGTTTGCCATTCCAGCAGCGACACCGGTGTTGCTCAACGTGGCGATGATCACGGCTGCCTGGCTGGGAGCACCCTGGTTTGGGCGGATGGGAATCGAGCCGATTTACGCCATGGCGGCTGGTGTGATGGCGGGTGGTGTGCTGCAATTGACAGCCATTCTGGTTGCGCTCAGGCGCATGCGATTGATGCCAAAAATTGGACTCAATTGGGCTGCAGCGCGCACGGCATGGGCGCAGCCAGCTACTAAAAGAATAGCGCATCTGATGGTCCCGGCGTTGCTGGGGGTAAGCGTGGCGCAGATTTCACTGTTGATCAACACGCAGATCGCCTCCCACCTTGCTACCGGTTCGGTGAGCTGGCTCAACAGTGCCAGCTTGCTGATGGAGTTTCCGACTGCCATGCTGGGTGTGGCGCTGGGGGTAGTCTTGATGCCGCAACTGGCAGCGGCAAAAGCGGCCGGGGATGCGGAACACTTCTCGCAAATGATCGATTGGGGTTTGCGGCTGGTGGTTTTGCTGGCGGTTCCCGCCGCGGTGGCGCTGGTGCTATTCGCGCAACCACTCGTCGCCGTACTGTTTCACAACGGCGCTTTTTCGGAGCGGGACGTCACTCAAACCACCAACGCGCTGATGGGCTACGGCGCCGGATTGCTCGGTCTGGTGGCCATCAAAGTGCTGACGCCGGGCTACTTTGCCAGCCAGAACATTCGCGGGCCTGCGCTGATTGCCCTGGCAGTGCTGGTGATCACCCAGTGCCTCAACCTGATTTTTGTTCCGTTGTTTGCGCACGCCGGCCTGGCATTGGCAATTGGTGTGGGTGCCTTGATCAATGCCCTATGGCTGCTGGCGGGGTTGTTGCGCAGCCGGACATTCGTGCCGCTGCCGGGTTGGGGTCGCTTCGCATTGCAAGTGCTGTTGGCCAGTGGACTGTTGGCTTTCTTTCTGCACTGGGCCAGCACGGCCGTTCCGTGGATCGGGCTGCACGATCAGAAATTCAAGAGACTGGGGTTGTTGCTGTGCGTGGTGGTTTCTGCGGTAATCTTGTACTTCACCGCTACCTGGGCCACAGGGCT
>CAJBVC010000298.1 GCA_903958915.1 uncultured beta proteobacterium | reverse complement strand
GTGCTGCTCAAGGAAATCCGTTCACTCGGGATTGACATGGAACTCGACCGCTCCTAATTGCTGACCAGATAAAGGATTCAAACCATGAAATCACTACTCGACCTGTTCAAGCAATTCGCGCCGGATGAGCATTTTGATGCCATCAAGATCGGCATGGCTTCTCCCGAAAAGATCCGTTCATGGTCTTTTGGCGAAGTGAAGAAGCCTGAAACCATCAACTACCGCACCTTCAAGCCCGAACGTGACGGGCTGTTCTGCGCAAAGATTTTTGGACCCATCAAAGACTACGAGTGCCTGTGCGGTAAGTACAAGCGACTCAAGCACCGTGGTGTGATCTGCGAGAAGTGCGGCGTTGAGGTTACGCAGACGAAAGTTCGCCGTGAGCGCATGGGTCACATTGATCTGGCCGCACCCTGCGCGCACATCTGGTTTTTGAAGTCACTGCCTAGCCGTTTGGGCTTGGTGCTGGACATGACTTTGCGCGATATTGAGCGCGTGTTGTATTTTGAAGCATATGTGGTCACCGATCCCGGCATGACAACGCTGAAGAAGTTCAGCATCATGTCCGAAGACGATTTCGACGCCAAGTTCAAGGAATACGGTGACGAATTCCAGGCCAAGATGGGTGCCGAAGGTATCAAGGATCTTCTGCAAAGCATTGACATCGAAGGCTCCATCGAGAAGTTGCGCAACGACCTGACCGGCTCGGAACTGAAGATCAAGAAGAACGCCAAACGTTTGAAGGTTCTGGAGGCGTTCAAGAAGTCCGGCATCAAGCCCGAGTGGATGGTGCTCGACGTGCTGCCCGTATTGCCACCGGACCTGCGTCCTCTGGTTCCTCTGGATGGTGGCCGCTTTGCGACCTCTGATCTGAATGACCTCTATCGCCGCGTGATCAACCGCAACAGCCGTCTGCGCCGCTTGCTGGAACTCAAAGCGCCTGAGATCATTGCGCGCAATGAAAAGCGCATGCTGCAAGAAGCCGTGGACAGTTTGCTGGATAACGGACGTCGCGGCAAGGCCATGACCGGCGCTAACAAGCGCGCGCTGAAGTCCTTGGCCGACATGATCAAGGGTAAATCGGGCCGTTTCCGCCAGAACTTGCTGGGCAAGCGTGTGGACTACTCGGGTCGATCAGTGATTACCGTGGGCCCAACGCTCAAGTTGCACCAGTGCGGTCTGCCCAAATTGATGGCTTTGGAATTGTTCAAGCCCTTCATTTTTGCGCGCCTGGAGGCCATGGGCATTGCCACTACCATTAAGGCGGCCAAGAAAGAAGTCGAATCCGGCACGCCAGTTGTTTGGGACATTCTGGAAGAGGTGATCAAAGAGCACCCGATCATGCTGAATCGTGCGCCTACGCTGCACCGTTTGGGAATTCAGGCCTTTGAGCCCATCCTGATTGAAGGCAAAGCCATTCAGTTGCATCCGCTCGTTTGTGCGGCCTTTAACGCCGACTTCGACGGTGACCAGATGGCCGTTCACGTACCGTTGTCGGTGGAAGCCCAAATGGAAGCGCGCACCTTGATGCTGGCCTCCAACAATGTGCTCTTCCCGGCCAACGGTGAGCCATCCATCGTGCCATCGCAGGACGTGGTGTTGGGGCTTTATTACACAACCCGTGAGCGCATCAACGGCAAGGGCGAAGGGCTGATCTTCGCCGACACGGGTGAAGTGCAGCGTGCCTTCGATGCCGGTGAAGTCGAGTTGAACGCAAGCATCAATGTGCGGCTGACCGAGTACACCAAGGACAAGGAAACTGGCGAGTTCACGGCCTCTACCAAGCTGTGGGAAACTACGGCCGGTCGTGCGCTGTTGTCTGAAATCCTGCCAAAGGGATTGCCTTTCTCGAACATCAACAAGGCGTTGAAGAAGAAGGAAATTTCGAAGCTGATCAATGTTTCCTTCCGCAAGTGCGGTTTGAAGGAGACTGTGGTTTTTGCCGATAAATTGCTGCAGGCCGGTTTTCGTTTGGCGACCAGAGCTGGCATTTCCATCTGCATCGACGAC
>CAJBVC010000297.1 GCA_903958915.1 uncultured beta proteobacterium | reverse complement strand
TGCTCGACGAAGCGATGCAGGTGTACACCCCGCTGCGCAATTCACGCAACTTTTCCTCCGTTTTGACCGCCCTGGGCGAGTTGGCCCATACCCGCGGCGACTATGAGCGCGCATTGGCCCTGTTCAGTCAGCAGGCGCAGCGCGCACAGGACCTGGCTCAGTCCGACCAGCTGATTGAAGGGCGCATCGGCATTGCCAATGCGCTGCTCGAGCTCAGCCGCGTGGGCGACGCAGAGCAGGAAGCAATGCTGGCGCTAGCGGTTGCACACACACAAGGCGCGGCGGTGCTGGAGGTCACGGCACTGCGACTGCTGGCACGCGTCAATGTGATGCGCGGCGACCATACCGGTGCACTGCAGCGCCTGGAGCAGGCCATGGCCTGCGGACGCAAAGTCAGCGGCTACATCATTCCCCCGGAACTGCTGTTTGAAATGGCTCAGGAATACGCGTATGCGGGCGACCATGAGAAGGCATACAACGTGGCGGTGGAAGCGGCCGCAGCGCGCGAACGGGTACTCAACCAGCAAGCCTCCAACCGGGCCACGGCAATGCAGGTGCGTCTGGACACGGAGCGCAGCCGCGCCGAAACCGAGCAGCACCGGCACCACGCCGAAACCGAAGCCCGCCGGGCGGAGCTTTTGCAACAGTCCAGTGACACGCTGGAGCTGCTCGGAACCATTGGGCAGGAGATCACCTCGCAGCTCGACAAAGCCAACGTCTTCGAAGCCATAGAGCGGCATGTCCACGGGCTGCTCGACGCCTCGAGTTTTTCCATTTATCTGATGGACCCCGACGGGCTGGGGCTGACATCGGTGTACGACATCGAGGAAGGCGTGCGACTTCCCAGCGACCACGTGCAGCTGGACGATGTCAACTCCTTCTCGGCCCGCTGTGTGCGTGAGCGCCGTGAGTTGCTGATCGATTTCACCGACGGTGCGTTTGCCGCGGCGTTCGTGCCCGGCACGCTGATTACGCGCAGCGCCCTGTTTGCGCCGCTGGCCATCGCTGAGCGGGTGCTGGGCGTGATGACGATCCAGTCGACGCGACCCCACGCCTACGCCGAAAACGAAAAGCTCATCTTTCGCACCCTGTGTGCCTACGCTGCGATTGCGCTGGACAACGCCGTGGCGTACGGCTCATTGCGCGATGCCAAGGACCAGTTGGTGGAGCAGGAGAAACTAGCCGCGCTCGGAGCGCTGGTGGCGGGCGTGGCCCACGAACTCAACACGCCCATTGGCAACGCTTTGCTGACCGCCAGCACCCTGCAGGAGCAGACCACGGCGCTGGAAACGGCAGCGACTACCGGCACCATGCGGCGCAGCACACTGTCGGAATACATCGCCACCACCCGGGAGGGACTCGATCTGGTGACGCGCGGCTTGCGGTCGGCCGGCGACCTGGTACAAAGTTTCAAGCAGGTGGCGGTCGATCGGGCCACCGAGCAGCGCCGGGTGTTCGACCTGCTGCGCACCAGCCAGGAAGTGATAGCCACGCTGCACCGCACCATCCAGCTGGCCGGCCATCAGCTGGTGCTGGACGTCCCAGAAGGAATTGCGCTTGACGGCTACCCCGGCCCCTACGGACAGGTGCTCACCAATCTGGTCAACAACGCCCTGCTGCACGCTTTTGGTCAGCGCAAGGGCGGCACCATGCGGCTGCAGGCCGCACTGTGGCGCACCCAGCAGGTGGAAATCCGGTTTTCGGACGATGGCGTCGGTATTGCGCCCGAACACCTGAACCGTATCTTCGACCCCTTTTTCACCACCAAGATGGGGCAAGGCGGCAGTGGCCTGGGCATGTCAATCAGCTACAACATCGTGACCTCGCTGTTCGGCGGGGAGTTCGTTGTCACCAGTACCGTGGGGCTGGGGTCATGCTTTACCCTGCGCATTCCGCTCAAGGCGCCGCTCAATGCTGCGCGAAACGCGTCGCCCTGAGTTGCGCATCCGCGCTTCAATGCAGGCCGCGGATCAGTATTTCCAGACGCTCCTTCCAGGCGAGTCGGTTCTCCGGCGTACTGCCCGCCAAAATCCGGAACTTGAGCAGCTGGGGATCGTCTTCCGTCCAGTAGTCATCCCGTACGCCAATCTCCAGCTCACCCGTGAGCGCTGTCACTTTGGCTCCCTGCAGGCTACCGTGAAAGGTGCGTTTATTGGAGTGCAGCGTGGCACGTCCGGTCGGATGCAGGTCGATGAACCAGGCGATATCACCATTAGCAGCAATGCTCACCTCGGTTGAAGTTCCCTTGAAATTAGCCTTCTCGCGCCAGGCTTCGATTTGGGCCGCGGCCTTGGCCTCGCGCTCTGCATCGGTGAGCGCCACCGGCGCGTTCTTCTTGGCTTTGGCTGCGGCCTGCGCTTGCGCACGCTCCCGCTCCTCCTCTTCCTTGCGCCGCTTTTCCACATCCAGGCGCAGGTTGTGTTCGAGCTTGTCGACCCACAGCAACACGCGATTGGCGTAGCTGTCAAAGTCGTGGGCGATGGCGTTCGGTATGTGCTCGATGCGCAGACTGGATGTCTCGCCGGGGGTACGCCCTTCAGCGCGGCAGGTCAGGTCGTCGGACGATTGAAACGTGATCGAGCTGAACCCCGTTTCCACCGGCGGGCCGCCACCATCAGGCTTCACCACCACACGAGACGTTGAAATCTTCAGCCCTACCGCGGCAAAGGTTACGGTCAGACTGCCCGACTGAGAATCCTCCTGTGCGGCGGGCGCTTTTTGGTGGGTGTAGCTGCCGCGCTGGGTCTGCACGACCACGTCCCGGCTTGCCGTGTGCGACTCCACGACCAACCCCTGCGCGGTAAAGCGCACGCCGGTGGGCAATGTTGTCACGCTGGTTCGCAGGAGGTAGGCGTGGTATTCCATGTAAGCATAAATGCCCCCTCCGATCACCAAAGCCGCAATCAGCGCCCACCATATGACCTGCATTGTTCCCACAGACTCCACCCCCGTCATGCCTTCAAAAACTCGGATTTTCCACCCAGCCAGCGCGCCACATGCTTTTCGGCAAGTAGCGGGTGGTGGTCCAGCAACAGATGGGCCTCGCGCCGGGCCCAGTCCAGCAAGGCGGTGTCAACGCCCAGATCGGCAAAGCGCAGCATGGCTTCACCGCTTTGGCGGGCTCCCAGAAACTCGCCTGGCCCCCGGATTTCAAGGTCACGCCGGGCAATCTCGAAGCCATCGCTGGTCTCCACCATGGCCTTGAGGCGCTCACGCGCGGTTTCACCCAAACGCCCACCATCGCCGGTGGAGTACAGCAGCACGCAGGCCGAAGCAGCCGCCCCACGCCCAACCCGTCCACGCAGCTGGTGCAGCTGCGACAGTCCAAAGCGCTCGGCATGTTCAATCACCATCAGCGATGCGTTGGGCACGTCCACTCCGACCTCAATCACGGTGGTACTCACCAGAACCGCCATGTGCCCCTGCACAAAGGCCGCCATTACTGCCTTTTTCTCGTCGCTGGCCATGCGGGAATGCAACAACCCCACCTTGGCTGCCGCCCCGCTGGCGTCACACACATCGGCCAGCGCTGCTTCCAGCTCGGCATGGGTCTGGGTCGCGTTGGTCAGGTCCAGCGCCTCGCTTTCCTCGATCAGCGGGCACACCCAATACACCTGCCGCCCCAGGGCGATTTGCTGGCGGATGCGCTCCACCACCTCACTGCGCCGGGCCTCGGTCACCAGCTTGGTCACCACCGGTGTGCGCCCGGGCGGCAACTCGTCAATGGTGGACACATCCAGATCCGCGTA
>CAJBVC010000296.1 GCA_903958915.1 uncultured beta proteobacterium | reverse complement strand
GGCCTGTGTGCGCAGTCTTCGGTTCGTCTGCCCGACACGGTGGTTACAGCCACGCGGGTTGTTCAGCCACTTTCAGACCTCGTTGCCGATGTCAGTACCTTCGAGCGGGCCGACATTGAGCGGCTTGGCATCACTTCGCTCACCGAACTGCTTGCGCGTTTGCCGGGTCTGCAGACCGTCAGCTCGGGCGATTCCCAGCGGGTCTTCATTCGCGGCGCGGATGCCCGCATGACGGCCCTGTACATTGATGGCGTGCGCATCGATTCACAGGACGGCCTGACCCTGGGCGGCGGCGCGCCCTGGGACCTGGTGCCACTCGCGCAGATCGAACGCATCGAAGTGCTGCGCGGCCCGGCCAGCGCGGTCTATGGCTCCGACGCCATGGGCGGCGTGGTGCAGGTCTTTACCCGGCGTGGAACCGGCACGCCAGGTCATTTCGCGGAGCTGGGCGTAGGCACCTTTAACACCCAAAAAGCGAGGTTTGGGTTGCGTGGCACAGCCGGTGACTGGAACTACGCCTTGAGCCTGGCTCGGGAGCAAAGCGATGGTTTCAATACCCGCCCCGATCTGGTCCACACGCCCGATACAGAGTCGAGCAACCAACGGTCCACCAGCCTGCGCCTGGGCTACGACGTCTCGCCGGCGCACCAACTGCACCTGTCGGCTCTGGATACCCAGCGTGACTCCCGCTACGTGCCCTGGGGCGGGGGTGCCGACATCGCGGCCAGTGGCCACCTGAGTGCATTGGCCTTGAAGTGGCAGGGCCGCTGGAGTGACGACTACCGTACCCAGGTTTCTATCGCCCGCAGCACCGTCGCCAAGAGTGACGCTGCGCCCAATGATTACAAGACCAGCACACAAAGCGCTTTATGGGAGAACCATTTGCGCGCCTTCGGCGGCGACCTGACGGCGGTGTTGGAACAGAAGCGCGATGCGTTCGTGGCGCTCCCGACCACCTGGGACCCGCGCATAGAGGGTGACCGAACCCAGAACGCGCTGGCCGTGGGTTACGGTGCGTCAATGGGTGCGCACACCGTGCAAGTCAATGCGCGCACCGACCGCGACAGCGTCTTTGGTGATCACCGGACCGGTTCTGCCACCTACGCCTACGCGTTGAGCCCGCGTTGGCGTGCCAGCGCGTCCACCGGATCGGCGTTTCGTGCGCCGACGCTGGAGCAGGTGTTTGGCCCGTACGGAAGTCAACATCTCCAGCCCGAAACCAACCAAAGCCATGAACTGGGTCTGCGCTACACGGATGCTGTCAGCGACCTGCGGCTGGTGGTCTACCGCAATGAAATCCGCGACATGATCAGCTCCAGCGCCACGCTGGACACCTGCGCTGCAGGCTTCTTTTGCTACTACAACGTGGGCAAGGCCAGCGTCCAGGGCTCCACGCTGAGTGCACGTCGTCAGTGGGGCGCCTACGCGTTGCAAGGCTCGATAGACTTTCTGGACCCACGCGACGATGTGACCGGCAAGGTGCTGAGTCTGCGGGCACGCCGTGCAATGGCTCTCGGCTTTGAAACACAGTCTGGCGCTTGGCAGTGGGGTGCCGACTGGCGCGCAGTCGGTGAGCGGTTTGACAATGCGGCCAACACCCGCACGCTGGGGGCCTACGAACTGCTGGGCTTGCATGCCAGCACCGCGCTGGGTCGCGACTGGAAACTGGTGGCGCGCGTCGACAACCTGACCGACCAGACGTACCAGGAGGTCGGCGACTACGCCACACCCGGGCGCACCTTCTTTGTCACACTGCAATGGACGCAACATTAAAAATGCCTGTGACGCCCGCCAGACAAGCGCAAGCAGCTACGTTTTTCATAGCGGTTTGGCGCTGGTTGATGGTGGTGGCCCTTTTGCTTCTGGGCAGTGCCGCGGTGGCGCGGGCGGTGCAGATCACCGACGACCGCGCTGTAGTGGTGACGTTGGCGCAGCCGCCCCAGCGCATCATCAGCCTGATGCCGGCGCTGACCGAAACCATTTGCGCGCTGGGCCAGTGCGCGCGCCTGGTGGGCGTGGATAGGGACTCCAACTTCCCCGACAGCGTGCGTCCGCTGGCGACGGTGGGTGGTGGTTTGGACCCCAATATCGAAGCCATCGTGGCACTGCGTCCCGATGTGGTGGTGATGGCTGCCAGCGCCCGTTCGCAAGAGC
>CAJBVC010000295.1 GCA_903958915.1 uncultured beta proteobacterium | reverse complement strand
CGACTGGATTCGGCCTGGTATAGCCATTTACGGCAGCTCGCCCGACCACCCGACACACTCGGCGGCCGATTGGGGTTTGCTGCCAACCATGACGCTTGCTACAAAAATAATAGCTTCTCACGCAATCCCAGCGGGCGCAAGTATCGGATATGGCTCAAATTTTGTAGCGCCGAAGCCGATGCGCATCGGCGTTGTGGCGTGCGGCTATGCGGACGGATATCCGCGTGTCTGCCCGACCGGTACGCCAGTGCTGGTCGATGGCGTTCGCAGCCGAACGCTGGGGCGTGTCAGCATGGACATGATCGTGGTCGATCTGGAACTGGTGCCGCGGGCTGGCTTTGGCAGCGAGGTGACCCTCTGGGGGCGCGCGTGCAATGGCGCCACCCTGTGTATTGATGAGGTGGCAGCGCAGGCTGGCACGGTGGGGTATGAACTGATGTGTGCCCTTGCGGCGCGGGTACAAGGTGAGGTGATCGAATGAACTACGTTCCAATTCCTGTGGACATGCTGGAGACGGGGAAACCCCTTCCGGTGGATGTATGGAGTCCCAATGGGCAACTGCTGTTGCGCAAAGGCCAACCGGTCGTATCGGCGCAGCACAAGGAAAAACTCAAGGCCCACAATGCCTCCAGCACCGAGGGTGACGCGTTGGCCTGGCAGCGCAGCTATGAACGCATGGTGCACCACATGCTGCGCCAAGGCATTGATGTGCAGGTCGTGGCCCAGGCACCCATGCCCAGCGAGATCCGTGAGATTGACTACGTGGTCGTCAAGCAGATCAACGGTGGCTGGCTGGACCTGCAGGAGGTGCTGCGCGGCATTTTGTACCAGGGCGGATTGGCGATCAGCCCGGTGCGTCGACTTGCCGGCATTGACAAAAAGGCGCTGGAGATGCTGAAGAAAGACCCGGACGACTGCCTGTTTGCGCTGTTTCAGGCCCTGGCTGATGATTCGCTGGGTTATTGTGCGACCCATGCCCTGCTGAGCGCGGTGGTATGCGAACTGACCGCGACCAAGCTCGGCCTCGATGAGTTTCAACGCCAGGCACTGCGGCATGCTGCGCTCACGATGAACATCGGCATGGCGCGCGATCAGGATAGCCTGGCGCGCCAAAGCTCGGAGCCCACCGACTGGCAGCGCAATCTGATCGAGACCCATCCCATAAAAAGTGCCGAGATTCTCCAGGGGTTTGGCATGGACGATCCGGACCTGCTGGACATCGTACGCTGGCACCACGCGCCCGAGGATGCCCAGGCCATGCCGCACAACCTGCCCAGTCGGCGTCTTCTCAATCTGGCGGATAGTTTTATCGCCCGAACCGCAGCCCGCAAGACGCGCTCGGCCCAGTCGGCGGTGAGGGCAGTGAAATCGATGGTACTGGGTGCAGAAGGGGATGCGGTGGGCGTCGGCTCTGCGATGGCCCAGGCGGTCGGTTTCTACCCGCCGGGGAGCTACGTGAAGCTGTACAACGGAGAAATCGCGGTGGCAGTGCAGCGCGGTCCGCGTGCCAACACGCCGTGGGTGGTCAGCATCATCGACAAGGAAGGCATGGCAATCAGCCGCTATGTTTGCAAGGAAACACTCGAATTGCCGCTGTCCATCCAGTCGCCGGTGAATTTTGAGACCGTGCGTGTCACTGTGAACGCGGAGAAGGTGCACCTCGCGCGCAATCGCATTCCGAAGTAGACCGGTTTTGCGTTGGCGCAGGCATACTGATCATGCATACGGGCTATCCAGTTAGCTCCTTGGATGCCGCTTCTATCAATTTTGACGGTTTGACCACCTGTTTATAGGTCACCGGCGAAGTCACAACGGCCTGCTCTAGTAAACGATAAAAAAGCATGCCGCGTGATGACGATTTGCGCCTGTTAAATCGAAAGACGAATTCATCGAGATAGTGGTCTAACTTCGCGGGTTGCACCGCACCTTGATGAGTCCCAAGCAGCCATCGCTGGATGAGGGAGGCCACTCGGTGAACACCAGGCATGGTGATGTGCGCTGGCGTCTCGGAGCCGAGCATGACCGTTCGCTGATGCCCGTACCCTTCATCCTTCAGACTTCGATAGGCAGCGGAGCCGTCGGTATGCACGGTGGCGCCTACTTGGATGACATCTTTCACAAAGGGGATGACCTGACGTGCGGAGGCATCAGTAATGCGACGCAAACGGATTCGACCAAATCCTTTGGGCTCCAGCATCTCGACAGCAATGACAACAAGGGTCTTGGTTATATTGGGGTGACGCCTTTTTGCTCCGGCAGGAATGGCTTTATCACCGATAGCGACATAAGTTTCATCGACCTCCACGAGCCCAGTGAGTAAGTCTCTGCCAGGGCGAATCATGGCACGACGAAAGCGATGCAGCATGGTCCACGCTGTCTGGTAACTTCCCAACCCCAGCACGCGTTGTAGTCCCAACGCACTCACTCCATGTTTCTGATTGGTGATGTACCAAGCAGCGGCCAGCCAAACTTTGAGTGGTGTCCTGGTTTTTTCAAAAATGGTTCCGGCGGTCACACTGGCTTGGTGCTTGCAACTCTGACAAACCAGGCGATTGCGACTGGTCTTGCTGGTGATACCAACGACGCCGCAACTCGGGCAGATGAACTCTTTGGGCCATCGCAGTCGCTCCAGATAATCAAGACAGGCTTGTTCACTGTGGAACCAGTCCATGAATTGACTCCACGTCTTGGGATAATCTTGTCCCGCAACGGGTGGTAGATGAATTTCGCTCATCAGACCATTTTGCCATCCAAGGAGCTAAGTGGATAGCCCGTACATAACTACAGTATGACCTAGATGATTTAGGTGCACAAGACCATATTCACAGAAGCTCTATAGATCTCCGCTTGACCCGCGACTAAGTTCTACGAACTGTAGTCGGGGGATGCGCGGAAAGATTGCTCAATTTTCATCCAAGCAACTCCAGGCTGTTTTTCAATAAAGATATCATTGCCTTCAAGTCGATAAGTAAGTTGGCAATTAAATCTTGGATTGGATAAAACGTCTGGATTAAAGATCACATAGTTTCGTCCTTCCGCATGACGCACGGATGCCGTTACCAGCCCTGGATGCCCCTCGCGGTGGAGCCTTGAGCCTATGGATTGCGTATAGCTATAGTCGGTCTTGTGCATCAACCCTGAATACTTGGCTAGCTGTGGACGCAAATCTAGCAAAGCTGCATCACAAGCAACGTCGTATAGCTCACGTTTACCAATGACGTTGTTTTTCTCAAACCCCGCGTCACTCAACAATCCGTTGAACCAATGGTATGCGGTTTCGAACACAGATGTCTCAATCGAATGGCAGCCATACCAGACACCAAACGCCCCGTCAGAAAATCGACTGGCTTGCCAATTCTTAAAGGGGAATCCAATGGCATTGAACCACTCGGCATCTTCAAACGGCCGGTGAATAATTGGGGATCTCGATTGGTAGCTTGGAGGTTTAACTTCCTCTTCGACTTGTTGCGCGAGCTCCCAGTCCTCTGGATTATCCGTTAGATCGTCAAATAGGTTTTGCGATGATATATTGGAGACAATATTGCGAACGATATTGCAATGGACATCCGCCAGTGCGAGATGTGAAAACAATTTGTCCATCAAATTCCACGCGCCCGATCTAGATAAGCACGTACCATTAACAACCCAGCAAAACCCCATTCCTTAACAACATCCACAGGTGCAAGGTTGTCAAATGCTTTGTTGCGTGTAGACATCCATCGATAAGCTAAATCTCTGTTTTCCGGGAACAGTAAGCGCAAATTCTTATGAATACCCAGCAGATGACCAACACGATCAAACTGATCGCGACTGGTACCGATAGGCTCGCCTTTGCGGTAACGCGTCAACGCTGCACGGTTACTTGTAGCAATGCCAAGCAAAGCCGCTTGGTCCTCAGTTGGCAGCTTCCAGTGATCAAGCAAGGTCATTACCATTTTGGCTAGCGCACTTCGATCTTGCGAGGCAGGCGTGTAACCTGCGCGCTCTAACACTGCGGACATGGCGGCTCTCCTTATGCTAGTTTCAATTGTAGCATTTTGCGCCGATTACAACAACTTTTGTTTCGAACGAAACAGAGCGTGTGGCGCATGAAGCCCGAACCCCTGCGGGTGGACCATGGGTCAAGTTTCAACAGAT
>CAJBVC010000294.1 GCA_903958915.1 uncultured beta proteobacterium | reverse complement strand
GGATACGACCGGCTCGCTGGTTGGGCAGCTGCTAGGTGCAATCTACGGTGAAGAGGCTATTCCTGCGCATTGGCTTCGCGATCTGGAAGCGCGCGACGTCGTTATTCAGATCGCCGATGATTTATGTAGTTGTTCCACATGGAATCGTGAGAATGAAGACCAATTGCAGCGCATGTCGAAGCGATATCCTGGCTGGTAATTTGCACCGCATTCGGTCTATGAAACATGACAATTGAGCTGTTAGCCACTGGTAGCATCGACAAATGTATGAATTCTTGGTCTTCGGGCAAGCGGTCACCCTGTTAGAAGTCGTCGCGGTTTTGACAGGACTGGTTTCGGTATGGCTGACATTGCGGCTTGATGTACTGACTTGGCCGCTTGGCATCGTCAGTGTCGGTTGCTATGCCTTTGTGTTCGCCAGTGCCAAGCTGTATGCCGATGCGGCGTTGCAGATCGCGTTCGTTGTCACAGGCCTTTATGGGTGGCAGCAATGGCGTAGGGCACGGTCCGTGACCAGCGATCTGCTTCCGGTCGAGGCTTCAGAGTCCGGCGAATGGATTGCCAGCATCACAACCAGCGCGATTGGCATCTTGGCAATCGGCTGGCTCCTGGCCCACCTGACCGATAGTCCGGCACCGTTCGCCGACGCATCTGTCTTTGTGCTCAGTCTTATGGCGACGTTGCTGCAGGCGTTGCGCCGGATCAACGGATGGTGGTTCTGGATTGTCGTCGACGTCATTTCATTGCCACTGTACTGGAGTCGCGCCCTCTACCTGACGGCAATGCTTTACCTGGTGTTTCTGGGACTGAGCATAGCCGGCCTGAAGGCCTGGCGATCCCGCGTTGTTGCCGCGCAGTCATGAGCATGCCGCTTACCCACGCTCTGATCATCGGCAAGTTCTATCCACCGCACAAGGGCCATCATCTGTTGGTCGACACGGCGGCGGCGGCCTGCGCTCGGGTGTCGGTCGTCGTCATGGCGGCAAGCTGCGAATCGATCCCTCTCGAGACTAGGGTAGCGTGGATGATCGAAGCACACCATTCTCAGCCGAACGTCGTCGTCGTAGGTGTCGTTGATGACGTGCCGATCGACTACGAGGATCCGTCGATCTGGTCACAACACGAAGACTTGATGCGGCAGGCACTCGATTCGATAGGAGCCCCACCAGTTACGCATGTGTTCAGTTCGGAATCCTATGGCGACGAGCTGGCAAGGCGCTTCGCCGCGCGGTCAGTGATACTCGACCTGGCGAGGTCTCTGGTTCCTGTCTCAGCGACGCAAGTGCGGGCTGATCCGGCAGCGTGCTGGGAGTTTCTCTCGCTCCCGGTTCGGCGCGATCTTGCCTTGCGCGTAGTAGTCGTTGGCGCCGAGTCCTCGGGTACGACCACGCTGTCTCGAGATCTTGCAAGCGAGTGGCGCCTGCGCTTCGGAGCCAAGCACAACGTATGCTGGGTGCCAGAGTATGGGCGCGAATACACCGTCAGCAAGCTCGCGGTTGCAACGGCACGGGCGCAGCTTACCGGTTTGCCTCCACCAGACCTTGCGAGCGTCGAGTGGGAGAGTAACGAATTCGAGCACATTGCTCGCAGGCAGCAGCAGTTGGAGGACGAAGCGGCATCGGCCGGAGGACCACTGCTGATTTGCGATACCGACGTGCTGGCCACCGCAGTTTGGCACGAGCGCTATGTCGGAACATGGCGCGAGGAGCTGACTGAGGCTGCTGGCAATAAGGAGAGGAGGCTCTATCTCGTCACTGATCACCGTGACGTGCCCTTTGAGCAGGATGGCTTGCGCGATGGCGAGAACCAGCGGGAATGGATGACCGAACGATTCCGCACTGTGCTGGCAGGCAGTGGATTGCCGTTTGAGGTACTGACGGGCAACCGGAAGGCGAGACTTGCTCGTTCGCTTGAGTTAGTAGAGCAGCTGATGGCAAAAGGGTGGTGCCTCGCGCCACCGCTGACAGAGCGGCGTGCATGACCCGGCAGCCGTTGAGCCTGGCACAGCTATGCTTGGTGGGGCTGACTCTGCTCTCCTACGCCGTCGAGTTGAGGGCAGAAGCCGATGCGGACGTGCAGGTCACCGTGACCGGAACGCGACCACCGAAAGGAATGACCGGGCTTCTGGGTGAGCGCATCGATCATGCGGATAGCCCGCTTTCCATCTCACGCATTCCTGCTTCAGTGTTGTCAGAGCCTGGAATACAGAGCATCTCCTCAGTTCTGGCACGCGACGCGTCAGTCGGCGAAAACTACGCTACGACGGGATATTACGAAAACTTCACGCTGCGCGGTTTTACACTTGACCTTGGTAGTGCGTACCGGATTAACGGCTTCGTCGTCCCGGGCGAGTTTCATATCCCGCTCGATAACGTCGATTCTGTCGAGGT
>CAJBVC010000293.1 GCA_903958915.1 uncultured beta proteobacterium | reverse complement strand
ATGGGGATATCGACCGCGATCGGTCGGGGCTGGCTGTCAAACAGCATGGGGAAACCTACAACTCCGAGTGCCACCAGCAGCGCAGCGCCAATCAGCCGGTGCCGGGCACGCTTGCGCATCGCCTCCACGCTCTCTGCGGCCGGAGCGGCCGAGGTGGGCTGCTCGTCACCGCCCTTGCGAAACTTGAAAAATGCCATGCGTGGGGAGACTTAAGGGTTCAGGTGTTTGGCTTGCAACCGCGGTACTCCGTGCTCCAGCACGCCGCCCACGGTATAGAACGATCCAAAGACGACGATTCTATCAGCGGGGTCTGCCGCAGCCATGGCCGCCTGTAGTGCCGCCATCGGACTGTTGAAGGTGTGGGCAAAGGCATCTGTACGCGTGTTGTGCACCTGCCACTGGTCCTTGAGATCGGTGCCCTTCGCGGCGCGCGGCGTGGGTAAATCCGTGAAATACCAGCGATCAATGATCGGGTTGATCCTGGCCAGCATGGGCATCAGCTCCTTGTCGGCCATGACTCCCATCACCGCATGCGTGGTGGGAAAGAACCCCATGGCATCCAGATTGGCCGCCAGCGCCGCCACCGCATGCGGGTTGTGTGCCACATCGAGCACCATCGTCGGTTGCCCCGGAACAATCTGAAAGCGCCCGGGCAGTTCCACAAACACCAGCCCGTTACGCACCGCCTGCGCGTTGACTGGCAAGCGCTCGCGCAACGCCCCCAGCGCCGCCAGCACACCGGCGGCATTGATCAACTGGTTGGCACCGCACAGCGCCGGGTAGGCCAGCCCGGCGTAGCGCCGCCCGCGTCCGGCCCAGGCCCACTGCTGCTTGTCACCGGAGAAATTGAAATCCACGCCCGCGCGCCACAGGTCAGCGCCCACTTCCCGAGCGTGGTCGATCACGCTTTGCGGCGGCAACGGGTCGCTCACCACCACCGGGCGCTCGGTGCGCATGATGCCGGCCTTCTCGCGCCCGATCGACTCCCGGTCCGGCCCCAACAGTTCCATATGGTCCAGGTCAATGCTGGTGATGATGGCGCAGTCGGTATCGATGATGTTGGTGGCGTCCAGCCGACCGCCCAGACCGACTTCCAGAATCGCCACGTCCAGCCGCGCTTGGGTCATCAAATCCAGAATGGCCAGCGTGGAAAACTCGAAATAGGTCAACGAAACTTCAGAGCCATTTTGGCCTCTGGCGCTTTCCACGCGTGCGAAAGCAGCTACCAAATCTGTAGCATTGACAGATGCTCCGTCAATACGCAGACGCTCCTCAAAATGCACCAGATGCGGCGAGGTGTAGACCCCGGTACGGTACCCCGCCTGCGCCAGAATCGACTCCAGCATGGCGCAAGTCGACCCCTTGCCGTTGGTTCCCGCCACCGTGATGACCGGGCAACCAAAGCGAATACCCATGCGATTGGCCACTTCGCGCACGCGGTCCAGCCCCATGTCAATGGCCTTGGGGTGCAGGCGCTCGCAGTGGGAGAGCCAGTCTTCAAGGGTGTTCAGATTGTGTGGTTCCATAACGAGTTGCATTGTCGCCTACGTAAAGTTTCCTTTGGAGCGCATGCATCGTTTCAAGATCAGGCGCTCTGGGGTCTGTTTCGCCCGCGCCTCTTCAAGATCAGGCGCTGCGGGTACTCTGCTGCGTTCGTGTCCCCCGGGCCGTGAGGGCCCTCCTCCTTGACCTCACTTCGCAGAGCACCCACACCACCTGATCACATGGGGTTGTTGGCGCGCCATTGTCTTGGACCCAAGCCTCGAGCGCAGGGCATGGGGTGAGCGCCACAGCGAGGTCAAGGAGGAGGCCGAAGGCCGGGGGACACGAGCAGTGGTGCTCACCCCACGCCCTGTGCGGGCGAAAACCAATCCACAGCCTCCAGCAACTTACCCAACCGACCATGAGGCAGGCATCAATGTTGATAGCACCTTACGCACTATCCACGGGCACTACAGCCCGATTTCATACTTAAGAAAAATGCAGCCCCGACACGCGAACCCACGGCATGCACCAGCCACCGGTGTCTATGCGATCGGTGCTCACGGCCACCACATCGCGCAGCATCTGCGCCACATTGCCGTTGATCATCGTCTCCGACAAGGCCGAGCCGACTTCGCCGCCGTTGATCGCAAAACTGTTCTTGATGACACCGGAAAAGTCGCCGTTCGCCGCCGGGTT
>CAJBVC010000292.1 GCA_903958915.1 uncultured beta proteobacterium | reverse complement strand
AGCCTGGAAACCTCGTCGCCCATCAACCTGACCATGATCGGGCTGGACGGGCGACCCACGCAAAAGTCTTTCCGCCAAATGTTGCAGGAGTGGATTGCGTTTCGCCAGAGCACCATCGAAAAGCGTTCGCAGCACCGTCTTTCCAAAGTGTTAGACCGCATCCATATTCTGGAAGGCCGGCAGACTGTTCTGCTCAATATTGACGAAGTAATCGCCATCATCCGCCAGTCGGACGATCCCAAGCAGGCACTGATGGAGCGCTTCCAACTGTCCGACCGGCAGGCCGAAGACATCCTTGAAATCCGCTTGCGCCAGTTGGCCCGGCTGGAAGCTATCAGAATCGAGCAGGAGCTATCAGAGTTGCGTACCGAACAGGGCAAGCTCGAAGAGATCTTGGGCAACCCAGCAGCGCTGCGCCGTCTTATGGTGAAGGAGATCGAGGCAGATGCCAAGACCTTCGCCGACCCACGCCGTACCCTCATTCAGACCGAGAGAAAGTCCGTTCTTGAGATCAAGGTAGTGGATGAGCCCGTCACGGTGGTGGTCAGCCAAAAGGGTTGGGTGCGCACGCGCACCGGTCATGGCCACGAGGCTTCCAGCTTCGCGTTCAAGGCGGGTGATGGGTTGTACGGCACGTTTGAGTGTCGCAGCGTGGACACGCTGCTGGTTTTTGGCTCCAACGGACGCATTTATTCGATTTCAGTGTCCCTGCTGCCGGGTGGGCGAGGTGACGGCCAGCCGGTCACCACTTTGCTGGAGCTCGAATCCGGTACCCAGTTGTTGTACTATTTTGCTGGTCCTGCTACCGCCACTTTGTTGCTCAGTAGCTCGGCGGGATATGGCTTTATGGCCACGGTGGACAACATGGTTTCGCGCCAAAAGGCCGGCAAGGCGTTTGTGACTTGCAACGTCGGCGAAACCCAGTGTTGCCCCTCGTTGGTATCGGGCGCGCATGGCAAGGTCATGGTTGGCGGCACCCCGGCAACTATGGCGCCGCCAGCGACCCATGTGGCCTGTGCCTCCACAGGCGGGCGCATTCTCTCGTTCGAGATCACTGAACTCAAATCAATGACCAATGGCGGTCGCGGCCTGATGTTGATTGATCTGGAAGCCAAAGATACCTTGGCGGGCGCTGCGGCATACACCCGCAGTGTGCGCATTGAAGGCATAGGCCGGGGTGGCAAGGAACGTGAAGAAACGCTGGAGATTCGTAGCCTGAACAACGCGCGTGCGGCTCGTGCCCGCAAGGGCAAGGCGGCAGACCTGGGCTTCAAGCCCAACAGTGTGACGCGGGTGGAGTAGGGGCGCTCGCCTCGCTACTCCTTCCAGCCGCCGCCCAGCACCTTGTACAGCGTCACCAGGTTTTGAACCTGCTGCACCTGAACCTGCACGGCTGCCTGCTGCGTGGCGAATAGCGAGCGCTGCGCATCCAGCACCTCAAACGCATTGGCCGCCCCGTGCTTGAACCGCATGTCAGTGAGCTGCATGCGCGTCTGCTCGGCGGCCAGTTGGGCATTTTGCGCACGCAACTGTTCACTAAGCGTGGCGCGGCCGGCCAGTGCGTCTGACACTTCCCTGAAGCCAGTCTGGATGGCCTTCTCGTACTGGGCCACGGCGATGTCACGTGCTACCTTGGCGGATTCCACGTTGGCGGAATAGCGTCCGTAGTCGAAGATCGGGATCAGCAGTTGCGGCACAAAGGTCCAGGCCGTGGTGCCGGTGTTGAACAGCGTGTCCAGATCGTTGCTCACCACACCGGCGCTACCGGTCAGTGTGATGCGTGGGAAGAACGCTGCTCTTGCCGCCCCAATGTTGGCGTTGTTCGCCAGCAGAGTTTGCTCGGCCTGGCGAATGTCGGGTCGACGCGCTAGCAGATCGGACGGCACACCGGCGGGCAGGTCGGACACCAACCCCTGCTCGGTGATGGCCAAGCCGGTAGGCAAATCGGTGGGCAGGCTCTGGCCCACCAGTAGCACGAGGGCGGTTCCATCCAGCGCGCGCTGGCGCGTCGCCTGGGCCAGCGCGACCTTGGCGCCTTCGAGTAATGACCTTGCCTGGCTTAGCTCCAGTTTGGAGGTCGCCTCGTTGTCGAACTTGAGCTGCGTCAGCCTGAGAGACTCCTGGCGCGTGATCAGGGTGTCGCGCGTCACGCGCAGCAGCTCATCATCGGCCAGCACACTCAAGTAGGTACTGGCTACCGATGCAATCAGACTGATCTGCACGGTCTTTCGTGCCTCTTCGGTGCCGAGTAACTGTGCTTGCGCTGCCTGGCTCAGTGCGCGCACGCGACCGAAGAAGTCCAGTTCGTAGGCGGTGACGCTCAGTCCTGCCGTGTAGGTGCTGGTGATAGCACCGCTGGTGGTCGGGCCACGGGTGCCGTTTATGCCCGCATTCACGGTGGGTAGTTCATCGGCGCGGCGCACCTGCAACTGCGCGCGGGCTTGCTCGATGGCGAGAACGGCCACACGAAGGTCACGGTTGTTTTGCAGTGACAACTCGACTAAACGCTTCAGGCGTGCGTCCTTGAAAAAGTTCTGCCATTCGGTTTCGGCGGCGGTGGCAGTCGAGCCTGCCGTTGCAGCGGAGTCGGCCGCGCCGGTGTCGCCTTTCGCGGTTGCGTCAAAGCGCGAAGCCACTGGTGCAGCAGGGCGCTCGTAGGTGGGAATCAGACTGCAACCTGCCAAGGCTACAGCAGCGGCCAAGGTGGCCAGGCGAAAAATGTGTGAGGGTTTCATATGCGAATCAGTCATGGTGGCTGTCAACGCCGATCTGGTGGGCGTGCTCTGCATCAAACTGGTGTTGACGTTCGCTGACTTTGAAGAGGCTGCGCACGATGACAAAAAAGATGGGCACAAAGAACACGGCCAGGATGGTGCCCACCATGCTGCCACCAATCACACCGGTACCGATGGCGCGCTGGCTAGCGGAGCCAGCGCCACTGGATATGGCCAGCGGCAGCACACCGAGCATGAACGCCATCGAGGTCATCAAGATCGGCCGAAAGCGCATGTGGGCGGCCGCCAGTGCCGCTTCGACCACGGTCTTGCCCTGCGCCTGCAGGTCCTTAGCAAACTCGATGATCAAAATGGCATTCTTCGCAGACAAGCCAATGATGGTGATTAGACCGACCTGAAAATACACATCGTTGGCATAGCCTCGCAGCACGGTGGCCAGCAGCACACCCAATACGCCCAGGGGCACAACCAAAATCACTGCCATCGGGATGGACCAACTTTCATATAGCGCGGCCAGGCACAGGAACACCGCCAGAATGGCAAAGCCATACAAGACCATGGCTTGAGAGCCTGCCAGCTTCTCTTCACGCGACAGACCTGTCCACTCAAAGGCAAAGCCTTCAGGCAACTGTGCTGCGAGTTTCTCCATTTCGTCCATAGCGTCACCCGTGCTGTAGCCGGGTGCTGCCGATCCGCCAATCCGCATGGCAGGGTAGCCGTTGTAGCGCACGGTCTGCATGGCACCCTTGATCCAGCGCGTGCTGGCAAAGGCGGACAGCGGCACCTGCTTACCTTGTGCAGTGGGTGTGGTGAGCCTGAGAATGTCGTCTGGCTGCATGCGCGACATGGCATCGGCCTGCACCACTACGCGCTGTAGACGACCCTGATTGGGGAAGTCATTGATATAAGCTGAACCCAGCGCCGTGGAAATGGTGCTGTTGATGGAGTCAAAATTCACAGACAGTGCGCTGGCCTTGTCGCGGTCAATGTCAATCTGCAGGGTGGGTGCATCTTCCAAACCATCGGGGCGCACCTGGGTGAGCACCTTGCTCTTGGACGCCATGCCCAGCAACTGATTACGTGCCGCCACTAGTGCGTCATGGCCCTTGCCGCCGCGGTCTTGCAGGCGGAAGGTAAAGCCCGATGCAGTGCCCAACTCCGGAATAGAGGGCGGACTCAGCGGGAAGATGAAGGCATCACGAATGCCCATCAAGCCGCCAAAGGCGCGCCCGGCCAGTGCCTGGGCTGAGTGCTCTTCGCCCTTGCGTTCAGACCAGTCTTTCAGCGTCACAAAGGCCAGCGCCGCGTTCTGCCCCTGACCCGAGAAGCTGAACCCCAACACGCCGACCATGCTTTGCACTTCTGGCTGTTTGAGGATGAAGCCTTCGACCTGCTCCATCACGTTCTGTGTGCGCTCACGGGTCGCACCCGGTGGCAACTGCACGTTGACCAGCATGGTGCCCTGGTCTTCATTGGGCAGGAACGAGGTGGGAAGCCGCACGTACATCACGCCTACTACCGCAATGATGGAGGCGTAAATGATCAGGTAGCGCCCGGCGCGCTTGAGAATCCGCGCAACCCAGCTCTCATAGTTTTTGGCCGTGCTGGAGAAACCGCGGTTAAACCAGCCAAAGAAACCGGTCTTGGCATGGTGATGACCTGCGTCCACCTGCTGGAGCAGGGTGGCACAACGAGCGGGTGTCAAGGAGAGCGCCATGAAGGCCGAGAAGGAGATGGAACACACCATCACTGCCGAGAACTGGCGGTAGATGTTGCCCACGGAGCCTTTGAAAAACGCCAGCGGCACAAAAACTGCAATCAGAACCACCGTCACGCCGATGATGGCGCCAGAAATTTGGCCCATGGCCTTGCGTGTAGCCGGTATCGGGTGCAGGCCTTCTTCACTCATGATGCGCTCGACGTTTTCCACCACCACAATGGCATCGTCCACCACAATGCCGATCACCAGCACCATGCCAAACATGGTCAGAACGTTGATGGAAAACCCCATCGCCAGCAGCATGGCAAAGGTACCCAGCAAGGCCACCGGCACTACGATGGTGGGAATGATGGTGTAGCGAAAATTCTGCAAGAACAGATACATCACCAGAAACACCAGAATGACAGCGATGACCAGCGTCTCGGCCACCTGCGAGATGGAAATCCTCACGAAGCGCGATGCGTCGTAGGGAATGGTCCACTTCACGCCCTTGGGGAAATAGGGCTGCAGCTCGGCCATGCGGGTTCGCACGGCCTGGGCAGCGGCCAGCGCGTTACCGGTGGGCGACAGTTGAACGCCAATGCCGGCTGCAGGCTTGCCATTGAGCCGCGCGGATGTCGCGTAGGTTTGGGCGCCCAGTTCGATGCGGGCGACATCTTTCAGTCGTACGGTGGAGCCATCGGTATTGGCGCGCAGCACAATATTGCCAAACTGCGTTTCGTCGCTGAGTTGGCCGTCAACCACAACAGTGGCTGCAATCGACTGACCCAAAATATTGGGCAGGTCACCAATGCTGCCGGAGGACACCTGGGCATTCTGCGCTCTGACAGCGTTGTTCACCTCTGCCGTAGACAGGTTGTAGCCGTTGAGCTTGGCCGGATCAATCCAGATGCGCATGGCGCGTTCGGTACCAAACAGCTGGGCTTGGCCAATGCCAGGCAGCCGTTGAATTTCGGGCAGCACGTTGCGCGAGGCGTAGTCGCCCAGCGCCACGATGTCGATGTCCGGGTTGTCCGAGGACAGCATGGTGAACAGCAGGAAGTTGGAACGCGCCTTGTCCACCCGCACTCCAGACTGGGTTACGGCGGCCGGTAGTCGGGGTGCTGCCCGTGAGAGACGGTTCTGCACGTCCACCTGGGCCAGGTCCGGACTGGTGCCGGGCTCAAAGCTGATGGTGATGGTGCCGGTGCCATTGGCCTGCGCCACGGACTCCATGTAGATCAGGCCGGGCGAGCCATTCATTTCCCGCTCGATCACACTCAGCACACTGTTTTCCAGTGTCTGGGCCGAAGCGCCGGGGTAACCGGCTGTGATCACGATGGATGGGGGTGCAACTGGTGGGT
>CAJBVC010000291.1 GCA_903958915.1 uncultured beta proteobacterium | reverse complement strand
GTCACGGTTGCTGAGTTCATTCGCAATTCCACGTTCTCGTCTGCAGGCAATGTGCGCCCCCAGTCGGGCAACACCAACCAGTCACTCTCCACTGTGAACCTGCGTGGTCTCGGTAGCACCCGCACATTGGTGCTGGTGGATGGCCGCCGCGTCGCTAAAGCCGCAACTGCTGGCGACACGGTGGACATGAATTCCATCCCCATGGCTGCGGTTGAACGGATCGAAATATTGACAGACGGCGCATCTGCTATTTACGGATCTGACGCCATCGGCGGTGTGATCAATATCATTCTGCGCAAGGACTTTGAAGGCGCATACATTTCCTTTGGAAATGGCAAGCCAAACATCAACGGCGGCCAGACCGAAGCGTCTTCCGTGTTGGTGGGAAGCCGTGGCGACAAGGGCAGCATGATGGTGGGTGCTTCCCACACATCCCGTGAAGTCATCTTCGTCAGGGATGCGCCATATCCGTATGTGAAGGGTGCGTCGAGTTTCTCCAACAACTACTTCAAGAATGTGGGCACACCTCAGGCGCCTGCCCAGGGCTCGTTCGTATCTGCGGTTCCTGATGGCTGTACCAACCCAAATTTTTATACGACGTCGCGTTGCCGCTTTGACTTCAATTCGGTCGCCGGCGACGAAGCTGCTCTGTCCACGGATTCGTTCTTTGGCCGCGGAGAGGTCAAGATTTCGGATGACTGGTCGGCATATATCAATTCTTCCGTGAGCCGCAGCCAGAGCTTTGGACGCTATGCGCCAGTTCCGGCCAATCTGTTCATCGCCAAGGGAAGTGCAGGCGACATTCTTACTAAGACAGGGCAAGGAAATCTCGTTCCGGATACAGGCTTGGTGCTTGCGCACCGTTTTGCAGCCGGCGGTAACCGCGACACTAGCACCGACAACAACCTGTACGACGTGGCCTTGGGCATGAAAGGCCGTGTTGCCAGCATCGATACCGAAGTCGGCATTCGCCACACTACGTCCAAGTTTGTTGAAACAGGTCGTGGCTTTGTGGTGCGTTCGTTGGCGGAGGCCGCCATCAACAATGGCCTGTACAACATCAAGGACCCCATCTCCACTCCTGCGGACGTGATCAAGTCCTTTACTACCAACACCGGTCGTGATGCATCCTTTACGCAGTCCGAGATCTACGGCAATGCTCAAACCGATCTATTCAAGATGGGTGGCGGCAATGCCATTTTGTTCGTGAGCGCAGAGAGCCGCAAAGAGACTTACTACGACATCTACGACTCGCTGTCTGAAGCTGGCGTGGTGGAAGGATCTTCCGGCAATTCTGCTGGCGGCGACCGCACTGTGATGGAAATCGGTGCTGAAATGGTGTTCCCGTTCAGCAAGCAACTCGAAGGTTCGTTGGCCGGGCGCTATGTGAAATACTCTGACTATGGTAGCGACTTTTCACCCAAGGCTTCGCTGCGTTACCAGCCCATGAAGACTCTGACTCTGCGCGCATCTGTAGGAAAGGGTTTTGCAGCTCCGTCATTGCCCCAACTGACTCAGAAGGCATCTTTCTCTGCCGACACGGTGGTTGACTTGCGCCATTGCCAGTGGGATGACCCGAAGAACTCTGTCGAGTTTTGTAAGACAGAAGGATTCCAGATCAATGGTTTAGTGATTTCCAACTCGCAGCTGAAGTCCGAAAAGTCCACACAGTACTCATTCGGCGGCGCCTGGGATGTGACTCCTCTGCTGACCGTGAAAGCGGATTACTGGAGCACCAAGATTGATGGTGTGATCTCCAACATCTCTTCCCAGTCGATCGTGAACCGCAACAATGGAACAAACCCCCTGCCCATTCCCGCAGGTCTGTCCATCAACCGTGCTGCCAACGGCCAGATCATTCAGATTGTTCGTGGCGCGACCAACGAAGGCGAATTGGAAACCAAGGGACTTGACCTGAGCGCCTCGTTTGGCTCCTATTCACTTGCAGGCTTTGGCAAAGTCAGCCACGATCTGAAGTGGTCACGTTTGCTGGGTTATGCGTCCAACGGTAACGATGTTGTCGGTACCTACGGTTTGCCTAAGGATCGTATGCAGTTGGCTACTACGTGGAAAATGGGTGACTTCGAAGCCGCCTGGAACTTGAATGTGATCGGTGAAAATGGCTCGTCTGAAGATGACTTCTACAATGCGCCTTATGTGACGCATGACGTGCAGTTCTCCTACCATCCTTCTTTCGTGAAGGGTGCCAAATTGGTTGTTGGTATGGTAAATGCAGCGGGCAAATTGCCAGAGCTTGACGGTGGCTTGAGTGGCAAGCCATTCAACTACGACCTGTATGACATGTACGGCAAGCAGGTATACATCCGTGGCGAAATGAAGTTCTAAACGGTTGGCAACAACACTCCTCGCCCTTGCGGGAGGGGTGTTTGAAAAGCTAAAACCCCCGTTCTGCCCAGGCAGAACGGGGGTTTTCTTCTTGTTGCCTGCGTCGCAGTTAGGGCTGACTACTTGCCTTGCCTGATGGCGGCTTCATCCTCCTCACGGAATTTGCGGCTGGAACAGTCCGCACCGTAATCTACCTGCATATCCGCTAACTTGTCCACGTCATCGATGAGCTGCTGATTGCGCTTGTTCCAGGCTGCCGCAGCCTCATCAATGCGTTTGGCACGCTCGGTAAGCACTGCCCCAGCTTCTTCATGGTGCTTCAAATACTGCGCCCGCGTGTCCACCAATGCCTTGTTCTCCGCGTCGAGCGAGGACCGCTGTCTTTCCAATTCTTTCTTCTGTCGATCGGCACCCCGCATCTTGGACTCTTCCGCCTCTTTTATGTCGTCATTCCACTTTTCGATGCGTACAGCAAAGGCACGCACCGCCGCGTCAGCCTTCATTACCAAATCCCTCTTGGCTGCAACATCACTTCGAAGAGGTCCCAACTCACCTTTACTGGCCTCAATGGCGGCAAATTCCTGTTCCAGGGGTTGCTTGCGTTGCTCGATGTTCAATGTGAATGCTTTGAGATCAGCCTGCAACTTCATGCAGGCGCGCAACTCATCGCGTGTCATGATTCCTCTGGACGCAGCCTTGCTGGTTGCTGGCACACTTGCCTTTGCTGCGGGTTTGGCAACACTAGGACTCTGTGCAAATGCGGAACTGAAAAGCAATGCGATAGCACATGTCACCACGGTTTTTGAGTAGGTGGATTTGGGCATTTTTGACTTTCCGGCTTAAGTACACTATTTAAGATTTTTTGCTAGGAAGTTTTCAACACGGGTCCAAAAATCGACGTTGTTTTTCACCAGCATGAATCCATGCCCCTCGCCTTCATATTGAATCCACTCAACATTTCTATTACCCGAAGCGAGAAGTGCATCCCGCATTTTTGTACCGTGCGGAAGCGGTACACGGTAGTCCTCTTCACCGTAGGCCATCAGCACTGGTTGTTTGATCCTGCCCGCATTTTGCAACGGTGAAGTGGCCTTGAATTGCGCAGCATCCTTATCCCGATCGCCAATCATTTTAGGCATTCCATATTTGATCCAGGGTCCGTCCTGACGGTTGAAATCACCCCAATTGATGGAGTAGAGCAGCTCAATGTCCGTAACCCCCACCCAATTCACTCCGACCTTGTACAGTTCAGGCTCCTTGAGAAGGCCCATCATCGTGGCGTAACCGCCATAGCTTGCGCCCGCGATTGCTATGCGCTTGGCGTCTGCACCGCTGCTGGCAATCGCCCAACGCGTCACGTCGGTGATGTCGTCTTGCATGGCCAAACCCCACTGCTTCCAGCCTGCCTTGAAGAGCTTGTCACCGTAACCCATGCTTCCACGAAATTCAGGTTCCACTACCAGGTAACCTCTTGATGCAAGAAACTGGTTGACGGGGTTAAACATCCATTGAACGCCACGGAGGTACGGCCCACCATGCACCATGATGACCGTGGGCCACGGACCTTTGCCTTTGGGTTTGGTGACATACACTGGGATTTCCATGCCGTCTCTGGCTTTAATGCGCAGAAAGTCTTGCGTACCGGCCATCTGCCGGGAGTCGAGCCATGGCCTCGTTGCACCGAGCAACTTTAGTTTTTGAGTTGCGGTTTCGAAGAGAAAGTAGATCGGGCTTTGAACGTCCGAGGTTGCAGTGACCACCCAGTGTGCCGTGCTAACACATCCAGGGCAGCTAATGTCATTCACCGTATTGGGAAGTAGCGTGTCAACCTTTTTCTGAATTTCGTCTAGCGTTTTGTCAAACCACACCACCCCAGGCGCATCCATATCGTACTTAACGCCCAACAGTTTCTTGTTAACTGTTCCAAAAACTAGGCGGCCCTGGAAGTCAAACCCAGGAATCGATACCAGCGGCGCATCTTCCATTTGATGCTTCTGAATGTCATATCGGTAAAGCGCCGTTGTCCGATCGGTGCTGTCCTTCTTGATTGCTGAAACATACATTTGCCCGGTCCCATCAATTCCCTCCGGTGTGAGGGCAGAGCCCATCTCATCAAACATGTCCCAACTATTCAACTTTTCCCAGCGGGTAGATCCTTCACTTCTCCAATGAAGAGCAAGCTTATCCTTTCCATCCTCCGCGATCACGGCACGTGGCTGGAGATTTTGATCGATGACCCACTGCCGGGCTTCCTTAGGCACATCGCCGTTATAGATATTTTTGGTTGCGATTGTTCGTGTGTTCAAGCGCATCATGTTCAAGCCCACCACGGGCAGCCAGTGTTGAATCAGGACATCGTCCGAACCATCGTAAAGCGGTCTCACATAAAGATTGCGGTTGCTCGGCAGTGGACGAATCACCGGGTTTCCTACCGTCCGGTAGTTCCCGGTTCGCTCAATGAGCCAAACAAAGTCCGTGCCATCTGCATTGACAGCATACAGACCGTTTCCCAACTGGTCCCCCAAAGTTGCCTGCTGATCGAAAGCATCGAATACGAGGCGTTTGTCATTCACCCATGCAAATGTCCTAACGTCACTATCGTCGAATTGGGCAATACCGGTAAATTTGTCGGGTGTTTCAACGTTGGCGACAGCGATGCCCACGCGACCGGTGCTCGTTGGAACCAGCATCGCGATCTGTTTTCCTGAAGGCGACAACGCCGGAGATCTGACTGCAGGCTTCTTGAAAAATGCTTCCACCGGAACGGGTGTCGTGGACTGTGCGGCGACAGGTGCGATGACCGTCGCCGCTCCTAACCAAACTGTCGCAACAAAGAAGGCTAATCGGCGTATTTTCATGAAAATGGACTCTCTGAGTACGTTGTGAATGTCGCCGAATTCTAAGTCGACCGCTCAGCTTGTGCTGCAGCGATGTGACGAATCACCATAACTTTGATATGGAGCACGAAGATCAGTCACTGCGGCACAATAGCCCGATGACTGTTGAACCTTTAAGCCGCGCTACAGCATGGACCCGCTACTGGCAAACCGGTGCTGCGCATTCGTGTGCCGGAAGTTACTCGCCGGCCTATGAGGGAGCCATTGCCGACTTTTGGCGTGCTGGATTTTCCTCACTCCCGCCCGGTAGCCGCATTCTTGATCTCGGCACCGGAAACGGCCCCCTTCCAAAGATTATGGTGGCGATGGCATCACGCTCGGATTTGCAATGCGATGCCATCGATCTGGCGCAGGTTGCGCCGCCATGGTTTGCTGAACTAAGTGGCGCAGACCGTGCAAGGATTCGCTTTCACAGCGGTTGCTCCATGGAGGCGCTGCCGTTCGAGGCTGGCACCTTCGATTTGGTGGTAAGCCAATGGGGGCTGGAGTACAGCAATCTTGAAGTATCCACGCCCGAGGTGCTGCGTGTGCTGGCACCAGGAGGGCGCATTCAGTTGTTGTTGCACCATGTGGACGCGCTGCCGGTCACATTGGCGGCGCATGAAGTGGTGCATTTGCAGTGGCTCTTAAACGACTCACCCTATCTGGAAAGTGTCGAACACATGTTGGAGCCCATGGCGCTTGCCACAACCGCTGAGGGCCGGAGCAGACTGATGCAGGACGCGCAGGCCAACCAGGCCAAGGAAGCGTTCAACGCACAGCAAGACGCCATCAGCAGCCGCATTGAACAGGGGGCATGCACCGACGTGTTGGTGGACGTGCGGCAGTATGTGGGCACCTTGTTTGGCATTGCCCAAAGTCAGGGCGGTGCGGCGGCCCGGGCGGCGCTGCAGGGTCTCAGGCTGGAGCTACAGGATTCGCAACTTCGCTTGCGGGAACTGCGTGACCATGCCAAGGACCCCGGAGCTGCTGAGGCGCTGGCGCATCGGCTGGCGCAAGGTGGAAGCTACCAACTCGAAGTGCTGCGCGACCAGGACACCATCATGGGCTGGACCCTCAACGTTTCTCCATGAAGGAAGCGAAGAGCGCCACTTCTTTGTGACGCAAAGTTAGCACCAAGGCTCATCTGGCAACTCATTTTAAAGTGCCAAAAGCCCCTCCACCGCCCGTGGATAGTGCGTAAGCAGCTACGAATTCAAGAGCAAAGTAGCGCCAACCTAATCAGTCGTCTGCTGTAGCCTGGGCACCGCCGCCAGCAAAGTTTTGGTGTATTCCTGCTGCGGGCGGCTCAGGATGTCGTCGGCAGTGCCAACTTCGACCAGGTGCCCGTTTTTCATGACCGCAATGTCGTGCGCCAGGTACTCCACCACGCCAAAGTTGTGCGTGATGAACAAGTAGGCCACGCCCAGTTCCTGCTGCAGTTCCTTCAACAGATTGAGAATCTGCGCCTGTACCGAAACGTCCAGCGCCGAGGTCGGCTCATCGGCCACAATCAGTTTTGGCTCTACCGCCAGCGCCCGTGCGATCGCCAGCCGCTGGCGTTGACCGCCAGAAAACTCATGGGGATAGCGCGTCAGGACATCACGGCGCAGGCCCACACGTTCCAGCAGCTTGGCGACGCGCTCGGAGCGCTGGGCCGGTGCGATCTCGGGGCACAGCGACGACACGCCTTCTTCCAGAATCTCGTTCACACGCATGCGGGGGTTGAGCGAAGCAAAGGGGTCCTGAAACACGATTTGGGCTGCGCGGCGCGCCTGGCGCAAGGGTTCGCCCTGCAACTGATCAAGGGCCTGGCCGTTGAGCAAGGCGCTGCCACTGATCTGGGCCGTATTGCGCAGCAACTGCATCACGGCCTTACCCACCGTGGTCTTGCCACTGCCCGACTCGCCCACCAAGGCCAGGGTGCGGCCCGCTGCGATGGTGAACGAAACGCCATCGACCGCTTTCACATGCCCGATCGTGCGTTGCAACAAACCTTTGCGAATCGGGAACCACACGCGGTAATCGCGCACTTCCAGCAACGTAGCCCCCGGGGCCGGGTCTTGCGCCAGCACCGAGTTGGCGCTGGTAACACTTAGCACGGAGGCGTCAGCGCCATTCAAGCCCAGGCCGTCATACAGTACGCAACGCACCGCATGGTTGGGCCGGGGCATGTGAAGCTGCGGTGGCGCGGCACGGCAACGCTCCATCACGTTGCCGCAACGGTCGGCAAAGCGGCAACCACCAAACTGCTGGTTGAGCAACGGCACCGTACCGGGAATGGAAGCCAGTTTGCGGCCACGCTTGCTGGTATCGGGCAAGGCGTCAAACAGGTTGGCCGCGTACGGGTGCAGGGGCTTGGAGAAAAACTCCCTGGCCTCGGCAACTTCAATCACCTGGCCTGCGTACATCAGCGCCACCCGATGCGCCATCTGTGACACTACTGCCAGGTCATGGGTAATGAGCAGCAAGGCCATCTTTTGCGATGCCTGCAACTCTTTCAGCAAATCGAGGATCTGCGCCTGAATGGTGACATCTAGCG
>CAJBVC010000290.1 GCA_903958915.1 uncultured beta proteobacterium | reverse complement strand
GCATGGTTTTCGTGTTGGCGCACGAAAACGCGCTGCCGCCCAGAGTTGACGCAGTGCGTTCCAGCGCGACACCGGAAAGTGCTCGCGCAGGTGTGTCCAGGATTCGAGCACGGGTTCGCCCGGATGGTGGCTTGTCATTTTGAGAATAGCCTGCTCCCACTGGAGTGCTGTCGCTCCCGAAACAATCAACGTCAGGATGGGGATGTAGTTTGCCGGGCGCAAGCGTTGGTAAAAGTGGCTGAACGGACGCATGCTGGTATTGATGAGCACCATGGAAGCCACTTCGTCTGGATAGGCGTGCGCCCATTGGACTGCCACCATGGCACCCATGGAGATAGACACAAATCGGTAGGGTGGTGCAAGTCCTTGTTGTTGCAACTGGCTGCGGCAGGCATCGACCATCTCCAACAGGGTCAACGGGCTGCGCAGGGTGTTCAGCACTCCGTTGCCTGGCAAATCCAGCGGGTGGACTTTGGCATCTGCAATGCACGTCTCGAATTCGCGCACAAAGCCGCCCCAGTGACGCTGTTCACGAACCAGCCCCCGCAAGAAGATCCAGTCGTTCATGCCCTAAAACCACTCCTGCAGGGCGCGTGCGTGGCTGCGCTCGCGCTCCTCCCTGCCCGGAAGCCATAGCGCATTGCCGCAGGCCGCTCGCGACAGAAAGTCCAGAAACTGCTGGTGCTGCCGCAATACACGCTGCTGACGGTGCTCAATCAAGGGGTTGAACATGCCATGCCTGGAAAACAGCTGTCGCGGATTCTTCTTCACCCACAGCCACGACCCCATCTCCAGTGTTAACGGTAGGAAGGTTCGACCCGGCTGCTGACAAGACTGCAGATAGAGATGGTCCCACAGGTCACCATGCGCGAGGTACTGGATGCTTTGCGGCTCGAAGATGTACCGGTGATGGCTGTGGGAACTTACAAAAATCTCCTTGAGCGCATGCACTTCCGCCAGATGCTGGATGGGCGAGCGGGTGTGCGCAAAAGGAAACCAGATGCGGTCTGTCGCACCAAACCCGGAATGACAGTCAACGGCGATGCTGAAGGTTCGAGAGAGCAATTCCGAGTGGACTACTTCACATACCGCCTGATTTTCGTCTTCCATGGCGTCGGAGACCGGGCCACGGTACCAGGGCAACCGGGCGCTCATGCGATGCCCGCCCAACAGGAATGGAACTTTCTCCCTGGCATCTACCGGCGCGTTGCGCATCAGGTCGACGCCATTGGGGTTGGCACGTGTGCCCAACGCCAGCCCGCCTGGGTTGACCAGGGGCATGAACACCATGCGCACCGACTCCAATTGCTTGTGCAGCGTGCTATCCCATTGCAAACGCATGACAAGGCTTTGCAAGTACGCCAGCACCACCTCGCAGCCGATGCGCTCCAGCCCATGCACACCACCAAAATAGCCCACTGCCGACGCTGACGGGTCCGGGTTGCCCAGGGTCACTGCATGCACCGGAAGACTAGTTCCCGAAGGCAGTTGAACTGTCCGGACAACGCGGTGCTCCAGATGGCCGCGACCCAGTTCAATGAGGCGCTCCAATGCAACCAATTCCGGAAGTTCGATGGGTGTCACGGGGGGTGAGCATACTGACTGCGCGCCACCAAGGGAATCGAGTCGCCGAGTCGTGTTGCTTCTGCGCGAAGTCATCAAACTGAAATATTTTGGCGCTAATGTTGAACCCATTGCTCGCGTCAGGGACCCTCCATGAAGAATCGATCAGCCTACCTCAACGTTCTCGCCATTGCGCTCGCGGTTGCGCATGGCACCGGTGAGCTCATTGCCCTGCAGCGCGTCTATCTTCTGAAACGCATTGGCACGCTTCGGTCGAGCCGGGCATAAGTGAGTTCAACCCAAAAAAACACTACGACCATGATTTACGCCAGCACGCCAGTCTCCCGCCACCACAGCTACCTGTGCCAACTGATTCAGAAGATGGAGCTTCGCTTTGGCGCAGACCATGAAGTTGTGACACCCCTGCGAAACGAGGTAGCACACTTTGATGCAGAGGCACCGCACTATCGGGCGATCCGGGTTACCCGCCATGCAGAGCCTTCGATCAGCGTGATGCAGCGGCTTTGGGACTCGCGGTCGCAAAAAATGCGCAGGGCAAGAACACCATTGCCCTTACCTGCTGCAAATATCGGCCAAAACATTAACTAAAGGAAACACCAACCATGTTCTGGAACCTGTTCCGATTGCAAGCGTTGCTGGATTCGCTTTTTGACGATGGATGGCTCAGCATGGGGGTGCCAGAAGAGATTGGCTACGATGAAAGCGTTGTACACGCACTCATGCTGGATTGAAATCCGCTGCACATTTGATAGCTGCCTAGGCACTATTGGCAAGCGCTAGCGGCCTATATTTCCTGAAAGAGCTGTCCAGCTTAAAGAGTGAGATGGCACGTCGAAGGTGCCCGGTCTCTTCATTCAGGCTCATCGCTCCCGCAGCAGACTCCTCCACCATCGCTGCATTTTGCTGGGTTGCCCGGTCAATTCCCCCCATGGCCGTGCTGATCAACCCGATGCCATCATGCTGTTCATTGGCTGCCTGGCGAATTTGCTCGATGACGGTCGAGACCTGACCCACGCTTTCAACGATGTCACGCATGCTGCGCCCGGCCTCTTCGACCAGCGACGAGCCCTCGTTGACCTTCGCTACCGAGCTGCCAATGATGGACTTGATCTCCCGCGCTGCCTCAGCAGAACGGCCGGCGAGGCTTCGAACTTCGCTGGCCACCACGGCAAACCCGCGTCCCTGGTCCCCAGCGCGTGCGGCTTCCACGGCCGCATTAAGGGCCAGGATATTGGTTTGAAATGCAATCCCGTCAATCACGCCAATGATGTCGGCAATCTTTCGTGATGATGTGTTGATCTCCCCCATGGTGGAGACCACTTTGTCGACGACGGCACCGCCCTTGGTTGCCACTTGCATGGCGGTCTGCGCAGTGAACACAGCCTGTGCTGCGGCATCTGCCGTGTGCTTGACAGCGGCCGACAATTGTTCGATGGATGATGTTGTCCTTTGCAGGGATATTGCCGCCTGTTCCGTGCGCTCGGAAAGGTCGGCGTTGGCACTCGCAATCTCGGACGTATTGCTGCCAACCACGTCCACTCCGGAACGCACCCGCTCCACCAGATTGACCAATGCCCCATGCATGAGACCGAGGTCGCGCTTGGCATCTCCGATTTCGCAATGGTCTGTGGTGCTGACCTGTGCCGTCAAGTCGCCCTGCCCCCAGGCTCGAGCAGTCAACCGTAGATCGTCAATAGGTGTCAGGATGGAGCGAATGATGGCCAATGCCAGCAAGGTCGCAACGATGGATACCACGCCCGTTGCGACTATGACGATCCAGGGTGCGCGGCCGGCGGTCACAGAGAACTCATTGCGCCGCACGTTGGCGCGCTGTTGCACGGAGTCCGACACTTGCTGCAACGACAGTTCCGCCTGACCTATAGCCGTCTTGAGGGGGGTCATGGCGGCGTTCGCTGCCCAGGGGTCATTGAGTTCACCGCGTGCCATGCGTCCCAAAAGGTCCCGGTAGCCGACAGCGTAGAGATCAATGCTCTTTTGCATGGTTTCCAGTACCGCGCTATCCGACGGTTGGGCCACCGATTTGGTAGCTTCAATCGATGCACCAATCTGCTGCACTGCTGCCTGCCAGTGGGCGGTGTAACGCTCGGTTTCTTTCTCGTCGCCCATGGTGAGGAAAATATCTTTTTCATGGCTGCGGGCGCTGTCCATCGAAGCACGAACCTTGGCAAGCGAGCGGACCGACTCGAACTCGGAATCGATGAAGCCAGTGGCCTGCTCAGCGCCGAACATGATCGTCCACGACGAGAATGCACCCAGCGTGACCAAGGTCAGCACGGAGAAAGCCAGCAGCAACAGCAGCCTGGAGCGAATGCGAACACTTGACAGTATTTTCATTTCATTTCCCGTTGAATCGTTCTCTGGAACGGTGTAAACTGTTTACACCGTTAACTTCAGGAGCCATGATGTCTACAGATAAACCGTCCGATACCCAAACAAGCGCAAAAACCGCGCCCAAAGCCAAGCCGGCACCATTGACCAAGTCGGCCAAAGTAGTACCAGCGACCAAGGCGGTGACCGCGAAAACCGTTGCCAAGCCAAAAGTTGCAAATACCCAACCGGTCACGAAAACCCCAGCAAAAACTGCTCCAGCAGTCGCGGCCAAGGCTGTCAAGATCAAGAAGCCAAAATTGGTGCGCGACAGCCTGACCATGCCCAAAGGCGAGTACGAAGTGCTGGACTTGCTGAAATCACGTGCTGCCACTTTGCAGAGCCACATCAAGAAGACCGAACTGATCCGTGCGGGCATCAAGGCACTGGCCGCGATGACCGATGTTGCGTTCCTGGCCGCAATCAAAGCCGTTCCCAACCTCAAGACCGGGCGTCCCAAGAAATCTTGAACCGTCCATCGCGTCAAGCTCCCTGGTGCGGGATGTCGGTGGGGGAATAGCGTGCCATCAGTGCCGCTTGGGCTCCATGCGCTGCTTTTTTGCCAACCGTAAGTACTCGCGCATAGGTGCCATCAGCACCTAGTTCCCAGGCATCGACCCCATCGTGCAGGTACGCTACCAGGCATTCATCGACGATGCGTTGGCGTTGAACGGGGTCGGTCACGGGCCACGCCAGTTCCACCCTGCGCACCATGTTGCGGTTCATCCAGTCTGCGCTGGAGAGGTAAAGCTCTTCTGCATCGTCGTGTCGAAAGTAGAAGACCCGGGTGTGCTCCAGAAATCGGCCGATGATGGAGCGAACGCGAATGTTATCGGTGTGCCCGGCGACCTGGGCTGGCAACATGCAGGCACCGCGCACAATCAAGTCAATTTTGACGCCCTGGCGCCCGGCGTCTATCAGACTGCGAATCAGATCCTCATCGGTGAGTGAATTCATCTTGGCCACGATGCGGGCAGACTTGCCACTCTTGGCCGCTTTCCCCAGAACGTGGATTTTTTCCAGCAGGTTGCGATGCAGATGAAAAGGTGCCATCCACAGTTTGGACAAGCGCGGCAACCTGCTCTGACTGGCCAGATGCACAAATACATGCTCCATGTCCGTGGTGAGGGCCGTATCGGCAGTGATGTGGCTGATATCCGTGTAAAGACGTGCGGTACGCGGGTTGTAGTTTCCGGTGGACATGTGTCCGTAGCGCTTGAGGGACCTGCCTTCACGTCGGGTAACAAGCATCATCTTGGCGTGCGTCTTGAGCCCCACCACACCATACAAGACCTGGGCACCAATGGCCTCCAGCATTTCAGCGACATTGATGTTCGCCTCCTCATCAAATCGGGCCTTCAGTTCCACCACCACGGTGACCTCCTTGCCGCGGCGCACTGCTTCGCGCAACAGGTCCATGATCTGGGGGTCCGAACCAGTGCGGTAAATAGTCTGCTTGATTGCCAGCACCTGGGGATCGTGAACGGCCTGGCGCAGGAACTCCAGAACTCCGTCGAAGCTCTCAAACGGCTGGTGGATCAGGATATCGGCGCGTTTGAGCTGCTCGAAGATTGACAGGCCCTGATTCATCTGCAGCGGATACGCTGGTGTGTAGGGTGAAAAGCACAGATCAGGCCGGTCTACCAGGTCAATGAGCTGTGTCAGGCGTACCAGGTTCACTGGCCCGTGCACACGGTAGAGTGCCTTTGGCGGCAGTTCAAACTGTTTGAGCAGAAAGCTCGACAGATACTCCGAGCAGCCTGCCGACACCTCCAGGCGGACGGCTTGTCCGTAATGGCGGTGCACCAGCCCTTGGCGCAGTGCAGTCCGCAGATTTTTCACATCTTCTTCGTCCACCGCCAGATCCGAGTGGCGCGTCACGCGAAACTGGGAAAACTGGCTGACGGTTCGGCCAACAAAGAGATCTACCAAATGGGAACGCAGGACGCTGGACAGCGAGACAAACAGGGTTTTCCCTTCAGAAACCCTGTCTGGCAGACGAATCAGACGCGGCAACACCCGGGGAACTTTGACAATCGCAATCTCGTTTTCACGCCCGAACGCATCCTTGCCACTCAAGCGCACAATGAAATTGAGTGACTTGTTGGCGACTTGCGGAAACGGGTGTGAGGGGTCCAGCCCAACCGGAATGAGCAACGGGCGCAACTCGCGCTCGAAGAATTGATCGACCCACTGCTTCTGCGCTGGGCTGCGTTCACCATGGGCGACAATTTTGATGCCTTGTGCCTCGAACGCTGGCATGAGCTTGGAGTTGTAGAGGGTGTACTGGCTGTCGACCAGACGGTGCAAAGCGTCGGCAAGCCGTTCAAAAGAACCCACCGAAAATTGCCCCTTGTGCTCGTTGGCCTGATTGGCAGCCAAATGGGGCTCCGCTCGGACTTCAAAGAACTCATCCAGGTTGGACGAAACAATACAAAGGTAACGCAACCGTTCCAGAAGTGGCACATCCTCCCGGACTGCCCAGTTCAAGACCCGCTCGTTAAACGCAAGCGTACTGTGGTCACGATCCAGCAGATCCGGTTCAGCATGATGCTCGCAAGACTTTGGTTCACGCAAAACAGTTACCACGAACAATCCTTTTTGATGCACTGCCAAGAGAGGATTGTTTACAGGGCAGATGACACTTCTGTGACAGTCTCGAGGCCAGGAGTTTCGGCCGGCAAGTTCGAAGATTGCAGGGACAACCCGGCCTTGGCTGGCACCAGATTCTGGGCAAACAACTGCGTCGCAGCTTTCCAGCTGAATGCCATGGCTCTGTTCCTGGCGGCGTGGCGTGGTACTGCACAGGCCTGGTACCACGCTGCACGCAAGTCTTCTGCCAGCGCACCGCCTTGTGGGGGAGATCCCATTACCTCCAGCGGCCCTTCCACGGGGTAGGCCGCCACCGGAGTTCCACAAGCCATGGCTTCCAGCATCACCAGGCCAAAGGTTTCGTTTCTGCTAGGCATGACGAATACATCGGCGCAACCGTACACTTCAGCGAGCTCGTTGCGCGGCAAAACCCCGAGCCAACGCACCTGCGGAAAACGCTCCCGCAACCCATGCTCCAAAGGTCCGACTCCGCATACCACCTTGGTGCCGGGAACGTTCAAGCGCAGGAAGACCTCTATGTTTTTTTCGTACGAGACGCGTCCGACGAACAACGAGACTGGTCGGGCCAATGGCCCAAGTGGTTCATAGGTGGTGGCAACACTCGCAAAGCGAAAGAGTTGCATGTCAACACCGTGCGACCAGCTGCGCAGATTTGAAAAACCACGCAGCGCCAGCATACGCATGACGCTGGGCGTTGGCACCATGACACCTGCCGATGGCTTGTGAAAATGTCGAAACAAGGCATAGCCCAGCCACAATGGAATTTTCAGCGCGGCCTGAAGAATCTCCGGGAAACGGGTATGAAATGCCGTGGTGAACGACAGTTTGCGCCGCAGGCAGTATTTGCGTCCCGCCCAACCCAATGGCCCTTCGGTTGCCAGATGGATGGCGTCGGGTGAAAAGGCATCGAGCCGGTCCGCCAGCCACCTATAGGGACGCACAGCCAAGTCAATGCCAGAGTATCCAGGGCATGCACGGGTAGTGAAAAGGTGGGGGTGAACAACTTCGACCTGATGGCCCAATAATTCCAGTTCCCGCACCAGTTCGACGAGCGTTGTTACGACCCCGTTGACCTGCGGCGTCCACGCATCGGTGACCAGTGCGATCTTCATGCTGGCACGCCCTGATACTGCGCCACCGACAGACTGGCATTGGGTTTCTCGCTCCAGCTGACCAGTTCAAGTCGTCCATCGAAGTGTTCGACCAAAGCGGTGCGACTCTCGACCCAGTCGCCATCGTTGCAGTACAGCGTTCCGTCAATGTGCCGCATCTCTGCACGGTGGATGTGTCCGCAAACAACGCCATCGTGTCCACGGGCGCGCGCTTCGCCGGCCACAGCAACCTCGAAATCTGTGACGTAGTTGAGCGCCTTCTTGACCTTGTGCTTGAGATAGGCTGACAGTGACCAGTAGGGCAGCCCCATGCGTGCGCGCAACCGGTTGAGATGACGGTTGAGCTTCAAGGTGAATTCATACAGGTTGTCACCCAGAAACGCGAGCCACTTGGCGCATTGAATGACGCCATCAAAATAGTCGCCATGGGTAACCCAGAGACTGCGGCCGTCAGCCGTTTTGTGGGTCGCGTCCTCGAGGACTTCAATGCCACCAAACTGGAGTCCGATGAACTCTCTGGCAAACTCGTCATGGTTGCCCGGGATAAACAGCACCTTGCATCCTTTGCGCGCGCGGCGCAGCAGTTTCTGCACTACATCGTTGTGTGCCTGCGGCCAGAACCAGCGCCGGCGAAGCTGCCATCCGTCCACAATGTCACCCACCAGGTAGAGGTACTCGCTGGGGTGGACTTTAAGAAATTCCAGCAGGGCGTCCGCCTGGCAACCCGCTGTACCCAGGTGAATGTCCGAAATAAAAATAGTTCGAACCTTGTTGCTGCACCCGTCTTCGTCCGAGTCAGTGTGGACCGAAGTAAAACCCGGCATGCCCTGCCATTGACCCGCCACTGTGTCAAAGGCGCTTCGCATCATTGACCCAGGAAGTGCTTGCGGTAGCGCATTGGCAAATCTTCAATACGCATCAACATCGGCAAGTCAGCGGAGTTGAAATCCGGGTCCCAGGCCGGCGGTCCCAGCACCTTGGCGCCAAGCCGCAAGTACCCTTTGATCAACGCGGGTGGGTCCACCTCCAGATCGCAGTTCAGACGCTCCAAAGGCAGGGGCCGCCTCGGCCGGACATGGTGTTCGATGGGCGCCAGGTGGCTCTGCCGCACCTTGTTCCAGATACTCGCAGCCACATCGCCGCTGATGACTCCGTTGTGCAACATGGGGATGCTGGCGCAGCCGATCATGGTGTCGAGTTGATTGCGCACCATGAACTCTGCCAAAGCGCTCCACAAGGCCATGATCACACCCCCATGGCGATGGTCTGCATGGACGCAGCTACGCCCCAGTTCCACCATGCTTTCACGCATGCCCCGCAGACGGGTCAGGTCAAATTCGGTGTCGCTGTAGGTGCTTCCAACACGAGCCGCCTGCGCCGGGGTGAGAACACGGTAGGTACCAATGACCTCTTTGCTCGCCATATCACGCACCAGCAGATGCTCGCAAAAGTTGTCGAACAGGTCGATGTCGTGGCCAGCAATGGTGTTGGGCAGGGTCGCCCCCATTTCTACGGCAAACACCTGGTGTCGCAAACGCTGCGCTTCTCTCACCTCATCCTGGTGCTTAGCCCAGGAGACCGTTATCTTGTTGCGCTCGAGACCACCGGAGACACCGATCAAATCGATGACACGTGCGCCCGCAGGAACGGGCAGAGAGTTTTCATTGGTGGTGGAATTGAAACTTCCACAAGCAGCCGTTATGTGTGCGTCCATTTTGTACTCCTCTAGTAGTTGCGAAGTTGATCAGTCAACAGGACCTGCAGTCGCTGGTCAGGGGAATCAGCCAAGGCCTCGTACCCGCTTTGAAGCGCAGGCCGCCAGGACTGGTCGCAAGCAGGTGGGCAGTACACACCAGCACGCGAAGGACCTGCGCCTGGAAGCTCCAGGTGTGGTGGTGTGAGGTCTTGAGGCGGGCAGTTTCAAGACATTCTGTGGAATCGGAATTTGTCACTTGCATATGCTCCAGTTGGTGAGGCTTGGTGCAATTCTGGTAGCCATGTGTGACATGAACACGTAGATTCAAAGTAGTTTTGATGACATCTGCGCGCCCTTCAATAGCGCTTGAGTGCGTACCCCGTCACCAACGCGCCGCGGGACTTTCAGACCAGTGCCCGCTGCCTGCATAGCGAAAAAAAAGCCCCGATAGACGGGGCTTTTTGATACGGTTGAAAACTCGGCTACTTCAAAACAGGCAGCGCGATGTAGCCATTGGCTGATTGCTTCATCACACCACCCCAATTGGCGGCTACCTTCTCCTTGAGGCCTCCGGCAGCGGACTGGGTTGCATTCCAGGACCAGTCACCCAAATGCTGCATAGCCGACATCACATAGGCAAAGTCGTTCAGGTTGTCCACCGGCTGCAAGCCTGTGCATTCGCCTCCAGCGGGGACGGAAAGCACCCTGGACAACACCTTGGTGTCAATGTTGTAGGCCCAGACATAGTTGTTCAGGTGCCCGGTGCCGTCTTCACCAATGAACAGGGTGCGCATGGACTCCGAGTACTTGACGTTGTCCGGCTGCGCGATCTTGTCCTTGACCGCGGCATTGCCGTCGGCGTCGGTGGGTGACAGCACCTGACCCAGCAGACCGTCCGGCACCGACATGTTGGTGGGAACCCATTCGCTGCCAATGGCAGCGCCACTGGTGTCGGACTGGCCCGACTTCAATGGGCAGGCGTAGACCGCGCCGGGACGCACTGGCGTGTGCTGGATGGCGCCTGTGCTATCGGCAAATGGTGCATCCAGACGCGACATCGCGTAATAGGCGATTTTGTCTTTGGTATTGACCGTCACACCTTCGAGCTTGGTGGTTTCCATGGTGGCACCCATCACAGTCGAATAACGATGGGTTTCCAGGAACGCCGCTTCCTT
>CAJBVC010000289.1 GCA_903958915.1 uncultured beta proteobacterium | reverse complement strand
GGGGCACCATCAATACACTGCTGACAAAGATGGCGGTCGCCAGTCCCAGCGTGGCGAGTTTGTGCCCCAACGACCAGCGCAGAATGCCCTGGTAAAGGTCGACCAGCCAGTCGGTGGCATGATCAAACCGGAGCGTCACCCGGCCGATGGTTTTGTCGTACAGCGTGACCGGGGCATGGTGCTTGCCGTGGGCTTCAATGCTGGGGTCGTGCCAGATGCTGGAGAGCATCGGGTCGAGCGTGAAGCTGACAAACATTGAAATCAGCACGGCGACGACGATGGTCAGACCAAATTCATGAAAAAATTTGCCAATGATGCCGCCCATAAAACCAATGGGCATGAACACCGCGACGATGGACAACGTGGTAGCCAGCACCGCCAGCCCGATTTCCTGTGTGCCGTCCATCGACGCGTCATAGGCGTTCTTTCCCATCTGCACGTGCCGAACAATGTTCTCACGCACCACAATGGCATCGTCGATCAGCAAACCCACGCACAGACTCAGCGCCATCATGGTGATCATGTTGATGGTGAACCCCAGCATGTGCATGAACAGGAAAGTGCCGATCAGGGCAATCGGCAGGGTCAAGCCGGTGATGATGGTGGAGCGCCACGAATTGAGAAACAAAAAGACGATCAGCACGGTCAGTGCGGCGCCCTCAATCAGGGTGCGGCGTACGTTCTCGACCGATACCCGGATCTGGCGTGACCCGTCGGTAATCTGTTCCAGACGCACACCCGGGGGGAGGTCTTTGCGCATCTCGACCAGGGTCTTTTGCAACTTGTCCACCACCGCGATGGTGTTTTCGTCCTGTGATTTCTGCACGTTGAGCAACAACGTGCGCTGGCCGTTGTAGAGCGCCAGACTCTCCACTTCCTGTGCGCCATCCGCTACCCGGGCGACCTGTTCGACGCGCACCGCAGCGCCGTTCTTGCGGGCGACGATGATCTTGCCAAAGTCCTCGGGACGCTGCATGCGCGCATCGATCTGAATCACGCGCTCCTGTTCGAGCGAACGAATCGTTCCCACTGGCATGTCTTGCGTTTCACTGCGCACCGCTGTGACAACCTGCTCCGGGCTGATTCCATAGGCTTCGAGTGCCTGCGGATTCAGGTAGAGATTGATCTCGCGCTTGGTGCCGCCCACCACCGTGACCGACCCCACACCCCGCACATTTTCCAGGCGTCGCTTGAAGGTCTGGTCGGCCCAATTGGTGAGCTCCACCGCACTCATCGCCGGGGCAGTGGCAAGCGTGGGGGTCTGTTCAGGCAGCACGGCCACCGACCACACCGCTTTGGATGCGGGGTCAAACCGCAGCACCCGGGGTTCCTTCACTTCAGTGCGCAGGGTGGGGCGGATGGATGCCACTTTCTCACGTACATCGTCGGCCGCCTTGCGCCCGTCCATCGACAGATCAAATTCAATGATGACGACCGACTGGCTCTCGTAGCTGCGGGAGGTCAGCGCATTGATTCCGGCGATCGAGTTGACACCTTCTTCAATTTTCTTGGAAACTTCGCTTTCAACGATTTCGGGCGAGGCACCGGGATAGTCGGAAATGACAACGACCACCGGGAAATCGATGTTGGGAAACTGATCGACCTGAAGACGCTGGAGTGAAAACAGGCCCAGCACCACCAGGGCCAGCATGACCATGGTGGCAAATACCGGGTTCTGCAGGCTGACGCGGGTAAACCACATGGTTTACTTCGCTGGGGTCGCGTGTTGCACGAGCGTGCCCGCACGCACCACACCCACCGTGCCGCTCAACGCCTGGGCGCCTTCAGGGATGCCCTCCACCGACACCCAGGGCTGGCCTTGCCACTCGCCGCGCGCGCCAAGAGTGACGGTTTGATGCTGAATCTGGTTGCCGCGCACCCATTGCACGTAAGGCTCGGGTTTGTCGGTGCGTACAGTGCTCAACGGAAGCGCCAAAGCGCGTACCGCACCGGTCTTGAGTGTTCCTTGGGCAAACAATCCCTGGCGCAATGTGGGGTTGGGGTTGATTGACAGATAGACCAATACCGCCCGGCTGCCGGTGGTTGCGCTGGGGTTGATGCGCACCACTTTGGCAGCGGTCTTGTTGCTGGTGCCCTCCAGTGACAATGTGGCGCTCTGGCCGACGCGAACCTGCAAGGAGTCTGCCGCGCTGAGGCTGGCTTCGAGCTCCATCCGGCTCAGATCCACGATTTCCACAATGCGTGCGTCTACAGATACACGCTCACCAGTCTGTGCCAGACGCTGTGAAACCAGTCCGGAGATAGGCGCGCGCAGCACCGTGTCGTCCTTGGCCTTGTGCAACACATCGGCAGCCGCCTGGGCGGCGCGAAAGTTTGCCTGCGCCGCAGAAAGCGACGCCAGCGAGGCATCCAGGGCGGTTTTGGAGATGAAGCCCTGGTCTACCAGCGAGCGGTTGTTGTCAAAGCTGCGTTTGGCAATGTCCACCTGAGCCTGGGCTGATTGGGCCTGCTGTTCTGCCTGGCGCAAGCGTGCTTGCGTCTCGGTGACATCGACCCGGGCCACCACGTCACCGGCTTTCACAGCATCACCCTCACGCAGGGTAAACGCCTGCAACTCGCCGGCGACGCGGGCTTTGACAAACGCAGAGTTGGTTGCCTTGATCGGTCCTGAAATCGGAACCGTCAGGTCCAGGTCGACCTGGCGCACCGTGACAATGTCGCTGGGACCAATGTCGATACGGGCTTGTGCTTTGGCCGCAGTTTGTTGCGCCTGCAGTTCGTCTTTCTGGGTCTGTCGGGCATTGAGGGCACGCGCGATGCCAAGCCCCAGTGCCACGATCACCAGAATGGCCAGGGCCCATTCGATCCAACTTTTTAACTTCATGGGGACTACTTTGCTGTGATGGTTGGTGGGGGCCGAACACCCAGGCCATTCAGTATGGTGTCGATCTGCACTGCAAGGTATTCTTCAGGCACGATGCGGTCCGGACCAAAGGAGTTCGGCCCAAACGAGTGTTTCCACATAGCCAGGAACAGCATGGGTGCCAGAACGGTGTAGACACCGTACTTGAGGTCGATCGTGTGGAATTCGCCGCGGGCTATACCGCGTTGGAGAATGCTGCGGATCAATGCGTCACCAGGCCGGATCACTTCGTTTTCATAAAACGTGGCCAATTCGGGGAAATTGCTGGCTTCGCTGGTCATCAGCTTGGTGATGCCGGAAATAGGTGTATCACCCACGTGGGACCACCATTGCGTCATGAAGGTACGCAGCAGCTCGGCGGTGCTTCCCTCAAACAATTCCAATTTGGCGCGCCATTCGGGAAAGCGGCCGGAAATGTTTTCACGCACGACCGCTTTGAACAGTTCTTCCTTGCTGGCGAAGTAGAGAAACAATGTCCCCTTGGACACGCCAGCCCGTTGCGCAATTTCCTCGGCACGGGTCGCGGCAAAACCTTTTTCCACAAACAGTGCCAGCGCAGCGGCCAGCAATTCACCCGGACGCGCCTCTTTGCGGCGCGCCCTTTTGGCGCGCACGTTGGCGGCAATTTCGCAGAGTTTGATCGGGGTGGACATAAATTAATGACTAACTGGTTATTAATCTACCCGGTGCATCCACCGAAGTCAAGCGTCCACCACACAGACCGGGGCACCTGGTTGAGGCTCGTGCGTGTATTTCCGAGTGAATTAGTCAGACATTGTGTGGAACCGTTGACGAGGATCAACAAGTGCCGCGGCATTGCGGCGTATCGTCGCGGCCATTGCTTTGGAGCCGTTGGGTCGGGGATTCCCGCACACATGCCATGAACATTTCATCGAACACCTTGGAGTCTGCAACAGTCGTTGCGGATACCCCCGCCAACCTGGAACTGGTCTGCCCGGCGGGCAGTTTGCCTGCCTTGAAGGCGGCAGTGGACAACGGCGCCAGTTGCGTCTACCTCGGCCTGCGCGATGCGACCAACGCCCGCAATTTCGCGGGCCTCAACTTTGATGAAGCTGCCATCGCCAATGGCATTGCCTACGCCCATGCCCGCGGATGCAAGGTTTTCATGGCGCTCAATACCTATCCGCAGGCGTCCAATCCGCAGCCCTGGCGGTCTGCCATGGACAAGGCGGTGGAACTGGGTGTGGACGCAGTCATCCTGGCCGATCCCGGGCTCATGCAGTATGGAATGGTTCATCACCCCGCGTTGCGCTTGCACCTGTCGGTTCAGGGCTCGGCGACAAATTTTGATGCGATCAATTTCTACCGTGAGCAGTTTGGCATCGTGCGTGCCGTGTTGCCGCGGGTGCTGTCGCTCATGCAAGTGCAGCAGGTCATCGAGAAGACGCCAGTGGAAATCGAAGTGTTTGGCTTTGGAAGC
>CAJBVC010000288.1 GCA_903958915.1 uncultured beta proteobacterium | reverse complement strand
CGCAGTTTGCCCTGCTTTGAGTGGGCCAGTCAAAACTTCAGCCAGCGTGATGGTCGACAGGGCAATGGTCAAGCTACCCTGCGCCGCAGCTTCAAACAAGCCCACAAATGGGTCTGCAAATTGGGGGTGCGATTCCAGCACATAGATGAACGGCGCCGTATCAACCATTACCGTGGCTCCCGCTGGCAGACCTGCCCAAAGGCGCGGCACTTTAATTTTCATTTACTCAGTGCCCCATTCGTCACGCAACTCGGATACGGTCAGACCCACATGGGCGCCCCATAGCCCTCGACCGGTACCGCGCAATGCCAATATTCCGGACGCCAAATCGGCGGCAACGGATGAATTTTGAACGTCCTGAAGCGGCACGACGGCCGCATACGGTTTTCCATGCTTCGTAATGATGCTTCGAACACCAGCATGGGCGTTTGCAATGATGGTCGGTAATTGAATACGCGCTTGCTCTAGCCCGTAATTGGCGTTGGTAGACATGACGCCTCCTAAAATGTACAGACTGTACAGTATATTGGCGATACGGTCAGTGCCCGTCAGGTCACCAGCAGTTCCTGCATCGCCCCAGCCACATCGGCCGTTGTCAGGGTGATCATGTCCGCGTCGCTGCAGTTAGATTGGTCGGAAAGGCGCTGTGACTGCACCTCAATGCAACGCTCATACATATTTCTGACAAACCGGCCATTCGAGCCGGTTTGGCCCGCCTCAACCAGGCGCGGCAGGCGCTCCATCAGAAACAACCTTGCCTGCCCCTCAAGCGTGTATTCCGAGTCACGGCAGAAGGACTCAAAAATCTCCAGCAGTTCGGTGGGGCTGTAGTCGTCGAACTCAATGTAGTGATTGAAGCGCGAGCGCAGACCCGGGTTGCTGTTGATGAATGCGTTCATCGGCTCGGTGTAGCCAGCCACAATGATTACCAGCTGGTCGCGGTGGTCCTCCATGGCTTTGAGCAGCGTGTCAATCACTTCCCGGCCAAAGTCGTTCTCACTGTTGCTCTGCGCCAGTGCATAGGCCTCGTCAATGAACAGCACGCCGCCCAAGGCTGACTGAATCACATCGTGGGTCTTGATTGCAGATTGCCCGATGTAGCCCGCCACCAGACCGGCCCGGTCGACCTCCACAATGCGATTGGTGGGGATGATGCCCAGGCTGTAGTACAGGTCGGCAACGATGCGCGAGACGGCCGTCTTGCCGGTGCCGGGGTTGCCCGTAAATACCAGATGTTGTGAAAACCCGGTGGCCACCTTGTGTCCTGCCTTCTCGCGCTGGCGTTGCATATGGACAAAGTCAAACAGCCTGCGCACCTGTTTTTTAACGCGCTCCAGCCCGGTCAACCGGTTGAGCCGTTGCATGACTTCAGCGTAGTTATTCGCCACACTGTCTTGCGCGGGTAGTGCTTCGCCCAAACCGGCCTCTACATCGGGCGGCAAAATTTGCTGCAGCTGTGCCTTTGACGCACCTTGCAGTGCATAGACGCGTTGCGCCTGCGCCTCGATGATTTTTTCAAACAGGTTGCGCACATAGCGCGCGTTGCCGAAGCGCTCGCGCTGGGCCGCAATATCGCGGGCAAATATTTTCAGCAAACCGGCTCGGGTGGAGTCAGTCAGCGAATAGGAGTGAGCGTTGCAAAAGTTCAACAAGATCTGCAGCAGCTCTGCCGGGGTGTAATCGGGAAAATGGATGTAGCGGTTAAAGCGCGATGCCAGCCCCGGATTGGATTGGATAAATGTCTCCATGTCGGCGGTGTAGCCGGCCACAATGACCACCAGATCCTCCCGATGGTCTTCCATCATTTTCAACACCGTCTCGATGGCCTCTTTTCCGAAGTCCTGAGCCCCGCCCCGGGCCAGTGCGTAGGCCTCGTCAATGAACAGAATGCCGCCCAGCGCCGATTCAGCCAGTGCCTTGGTTTTCAGCGCGGTTTGCCCGATGTAGGGCGCCACCAGACCGGCCCGGTCGGTTTCAACCACCTTGTTGGTCTTCAGGATGCCCAGACGCTGGTACAGCCCGGCGATGATTCTGGCAATGGTTGTTTTGCCAGTTCCCGGGTTGCCCAGGAACACGAGGTGGCGTGACGGCCAACTCGGCACCAGCAGCCCCTGCTGGGCGCGCAGTTTCTGGACGTGGAGATAACTGGCCTGGCGCAATACTTCCTGTCGCACGGCATCCAGCCCCACCAAGCCGGAAAAGGCTTCTTCAAGATACTGCTTGATCGAATGATCGCCGCCGATGGGATGCTCGCAAACGGGTTCAAAACTGGGGTGACTATCCTGCGTTGCAGCGCTGGCCCGGTCGGTTGTCTGCTTGTCCCGCAATTCGGCAAGCCGGAGTTTTGCCTGTTCATAGTCTTGCCGTGCAGCCGCCTCGTACATCAGCCGCGCCTGCTCCAGGTCAAGCGGAACGCCCAGCCCGTTCTCGTACAGCCAGCCCAGATTGCTGCAGGCCTCTGCATAATCCTTGGCGGCGGCCAGTCGGTTCCAGTAGGCGCTGGCGATATAGTCCACCGGCACGCCAAAGCCGTGCTCATAGACAAGGCCCAGAGCGCACTGAGCCTCTGGCATTCCCTGCTTCGCAGCCAGTTGGTACCAATACAGGGATTGCGTCTGGTCAAACGGTATGCCGCGGCCATTGGCGTAGGCCAGTCCCAGGTTGTACTGGGCCAGGTAATCGCCTTGCTCAGCTGCCAGACGGAACCAGCGTACACCTTCGCTCGGGTCAAAGGCCACGCCGTTGCCGGTTGCATAGTGAAAGCCCAGTTGTCTTTGAGATGGTGCGTCGCCCCCGTCGGCTGCCAGGCGCAACCAGCGCACGCCCTCGGCTTCGTCTTTCGCCATGCCGCGCCCATGCAAGTGGGCAAAGGCGAGGTAGCGCTGTGCCTCAATGTGTCCCTGGTCAGCCGCACGCTGGAACCAGCTGGCCGCCTGCGCATCACTTTTCTCAATGCCCATTCCGCGGGCATATCGCTG
>CAJBVC010000287.1 GCA_903958915.1 uncultured beta proteobacterium | reverse complement strand
TGGCGTCTAGCTCGGGCTGGCCCAGGAGCACCAGTTGCAGCAGTTTGCGTTTTTCAGTTTCGAGGTTGGACAGCAGACGCAGGCTCTCCACCGTGCGCATGGGAATAGCCTGGGCCTCGTCAATGCAGACCACCACCCGACTGCCCACTTCACTGTGTGCCAGCAGACACGCCTGCAAAGCGTGCAGCAGGTTGTGGCGGTTGAACGGCTGCGCCACTTCCAGCCCCAACTCTACGGCCAGCGCCATCAGCAAGTCGTCGGGCCCCATGTCGGGGTTGGGAATGTAGGCAGTCACGCACTCGCCCTGCAGGGTCTTGAGGAGTTGACGGCACAGCAGCGTCTTGCCACAACCCACCTCACCCACTATTTTGAGGAAGCCCTCACCACTGCGCAGCGCCACCAGCAAGGTGTTGAGGGCGGCCTGGGCGCCCTCATGCGGGTAAAAGAAATCGGTGTCGGGAGTGATCGAAAAAGGGGCTTCCCGCAGCGAAAAGAACCCCTCGTACATTACTTTTCCGTGGCGCCATCCACGCGCACGATGCGCGCACGCGTCGCATCCATATCGTCAAGCGCGGCGCGCGAGCGGCGGGTCTGCGCTTCCCAGTCTTCCGCGCTGCGGATGATGGTGGGTTTGATCAGCACCACCAGTTCCTTCTTGCGCCCGCTATTGGCCTTGTTGCCCAGCAACCCCGACAGGAAAGGGGAGCTGTTGGTGGAGCCCGGCAAGCCAGAAGCACTGCGGTTGGACTCCATCTGCATCAGCCCGCCAATGGCGACGATGTTGCCGTCCTGGATGCGCACCATGGTGTCGGACTCGTTGACCGAGCGCGACGCCAGCGGCAGCGGCCCGGATGGCAAGCCGATGCTTTTGCTCTTCTCCGAAATCGAGGTCACCGACGGGCGCACATGCAAGGTGATGTTGTTGGCTTCGTCAATTTGCGGCGTCACGTCCAGCGCAATGCCAGAGAACATGGACGAAATTACGGGCGTGATAGGGTTGATGGTTGTGTTGTTGCTACCCGTCGCCGTACCCGTGGTTCCCGTGTTGGTGGTGTTACTGGAAAAGCCGGTGACAAAAAACTCGTCGGTACCAACTTTCAACAAGGCCTTCTGGTTGTTCAAGGTGGCAATGCGCGGGCTGCTCAAAATCTGGATGTCGCCTCGGGTCTCCAGAAAGCCCAAAACCGCCTGGAACCCTTCGGTGGCCAGCGCCAACCCGAACACGCCACCCGCCGCCGCGGGCAGCGACAGGGCTCCGCTGATGGAGGCGCTGCCAGACGGCAGCCCCGGCACATTGCCCACCACCCCATTGATCAGCACGTTGTTGGCGGTGCCGCCACCAATGGTGCCCATGACGCCGGTGGCGCCGCCGCCATTGCGCAGCGCGTGCCAGTCGATGCCGCTCTGGTAGCCATCTCGCAATTCGACCTCGACGATCTTGGCCTCCAGCATGACCTGGCGCTCCACCGACAGCTGCGCTGCCTTCAGGAATTTCTCCACCTGGCGCAACTCATCCGGCATGGCGCGCACCGCCATGATGCCGGCCTGCGGGCTGGTAATGACACTGCGCCCCTCACCGGGGCCGACCATGCCCTTGACGGCTGCCGTCAACTCGGCCCAGTAATCGGTCTTGGTATTGGTGCTGATTCGGCTGCTTTCCACCTGACTCGT
>CAJBVC010000286.1 GCA_903958915.1 uncultured beta proteobacterium | reverse complement strand
ATGGCGTGGGTTCCATCACGGCTTTTTACACCGTGTTGTCCGAAGGTGATGACCAACAAGACCCGATAGCCGATGCTGCCCGGGCGATTCTGGACGGACACATTGTGCTTTCCAGGTCGTTGGCGGAGTCAGGCCACTACCCGGCGATTGATGTGGAGCAATCGGCATCGCGCGTGATGCACAACGTAGTTTCGAGGGAACATTTCGAGTTGGCACGACGATTTAGGTCGATTTACTCGAAGTACATGCGTGGACGGGACCTGGTGCAAATCGGCGCATACGCGCATGGATCAGATCCGGCGCTGGATGAGGCCATCGCCTTGCACGACAGCTTGGACCATTTTCTTCAGCAGGATATGTACGAGCAGGCGTCTGAAAGTTCGGTGTTCGAAGAAATGTCCATGGCGACGACACCAACTTACGGGAAAGCCTCGTAGGTGAGCGATCGAAATTGTTGAAATGTCTAACCTAAACGCAATCATCTTGGCGATAGAACTGGCAGCGAAGCATCGGGATGATGCGGCGAAGTCGGTTGCCTTGGCACTCAAACGCGTGCGTTTTGCGGATGAACAAATGGAGCAGCTTCGCGGATATGCGGGGGATACCGATGCACGTTGGCTGGGCGCTCCGCCGGGGATGCTTTCATCTGAGTTGATCAAGCACCACTACCAGTTTGTGGATCGGTTGCATCAGGCCATCGGCTTGCAAACCGTTGCCATCGCCGACGCCAATGTGCAGGTGGACCGTGCCCGTCGCGCTCTGGTGGCGACGGAAATTCGCTTGGCTGGTTTGAAACAGGTTTTAGAAGCCCGCAGAGCAGTTGTCGCACGAGCACAGCAACGACGGGAACAAAGAAACACGGACGAATTTGCCTCGTTGGCATTTATTCGTAGGACGACGCAACTGTCGCAAGGAGAAAGAGCATGAGTATCGACATTCTGAGTATGCCCACGACGATGAAAGCGGGTGGCGCATCTGGGGCAAAGAACACCCTTGGTAAAAGCGAAGGATTGGGTTTTTCTGACGATGGCCAGGGCGGCACCTTTTCGGCAGTTTTGGCCGATGTAACAGATGCCGAGACTGTTGATCCTTCAGAACCCAGTTCTGGAGTCAATATTTCGAACGACAAGTTGCCAGCAGAAGAGGGTACGCCCTCAGTAAAGAACGGCAAGGTAGACGAAACAGCCTTAGCGAACTTACTGGGTCGTCAAGGATTAGATTCAAATTTGGTGCAAGTACAGCAACTGCAGCAAGTACACCTAGCACAGCAAGTACAGCAAGTGCAGCAAGTACAGCAAGTACAGCAAGTACAGCAAGTACAGCAAGTACAGCAAGTACAGCAAGTACAGGTAGGCTTTGGTGGCAACTTGGAATCTGGCTCTGATGGACGCAATCCACTTTCATCGAAAACACTGGCAGAAAGAACTGATGTGTTGCCCGGCCCAACGACCGTGACTGGAACCGCGCGGGCGGCAAAGTCAGCGGAGCTGGACTTTAAGGAATCGGCAGCGGTTGCCTCAAGACGAGGTCAAGCTAACTTGCAAATTCAAGTGGCGCAGAATGAGGATGAAGTTGCCACAGACATCAACAGGCTTGCAAAGCATGATCAACCACCTATGAGCAAGGCTGATCGGGTATCACTCGTCAGTCCAGCCCAAGCAACCACCAATCCGACCAGTTCGCCATTGCTGAGTAAAGACCTACAAGCAGACTTCGCAAAGACAGGTTCTGCGCTCAAAGAGTTGCAGGCTCCACCCAACGCTGCCGTCGCACCATCGCCTGGTCTTGCGATACGCCAAACTCTGCCGAAGAGTTCAAAGGAAGTTTCGTTGTCGCCACCCATTGAAGTCTTGCAAAAGTCATCGGTTGGTAAAGCGCAGCAGTCGACGAAAGAAGTTCAGGTTGACTTTCTCGCGAGCGTGGCGGCGGGACGGATTTCGGAGATGCTTGCCGATTCGAAGAAGGCCTTGCCCAAAGAATTTTTCAGTGAAATGCAGAGCATCGAGGTTCGCGCGCCGGAGCCACTTTCCGCCTTTATGCCCGGGGCACGATGGAAAGAACAGTCCCAAGTACGCTCCATTTTTGGGCGCGAGGTCGTAGAAACGGCGCAAAGTCCGCAGTCAAGTTCCCTTAACCCAGCCACGGCGTCGACGACTGCTGCCGTGCCGTTGCAGTCACCGACTGACGTGTATGTTGCAGAGCAGGTTTCTTACTGGATATCGCGTGATGTACAAAATGCGGAAATGAAACTTGAGGGCCTTGGATCAGATCCTGTCCAAGTCAATATCAGCATGAATGGAAATGAAGCGCATGTGGTGTTTCGCACCGATGAACTCCAAGTGCGAAATGCTCTTGAAAGCGCGAGTGCTCATCTGAGAGAGATGCTTGAGCAAGAAGGAGTGACTTTATCCGGTGTTTCAGTGGGCTCCAGCGGGGCTGGTGAGTCTGGCAACCAAGAGGATAAGCAGCGCCATGGCGTAAAGCAAATGTCCGTACTTACGGCACAGTCTTTACAGCCGGCACAGCGTAGAGATCCGGCACAAGTCGCAGGCAGATCACTGGACCTTTTTGTTTAAATAGAGAGGGAACACTCCAGCCGACGGAAATAGAGCAAAATCAGACGGTATTGTTCTTGGTCCTCATTGGAAATTTCGAGGAATAATCGCTGATCGCTTTTGATATGGGGAAACATTGTGTCTGATAAACCTGAAGTCGCTGAGGAGACCAAAGCGCCGGCCAAGAGCAAGAAAATGTTGATCATTATTCTTGCGGTTGTGCTGGTCGTGCTCGCTGCCGGCGGAGGCGGGGCCTATTTCTATATCAGTAAGCAACGAGCTGCCGCTGCCGAAGAAGGAGAGGACGCGCCAACTTCCAAAGCCGACCATGGGTCAGCGAAGTCACCGCCGGTTTATCTGCCGTTGGACAGCATGGTCGTGAATCTTGCAGATCCTGGCGGGGAGAAGGTTGCGCAAATCGGTATTACCCTTGAAGTGACCGACGCCAAGGCATCGGATTCCGTGAAGAGCTTTTTGCCTACGATTCGTAATGGTGTTCTGAAACAAATCTCGCGGAGAACTGCAGAGGAGCTTTTGTCCATCGAAGGCAAGGAAAGCTTGGCGAAAGACATTCTCCGGGAGGCTTCAATTCCCTTTGGCGGTGGTGGTGATGGTGACCACGAAGAACCACCGGTGGCCAAGAAAAAGCCCCCGAACAAGAAGAATGCTCCAGCCGAAATGCCGGTCAAGGGTGTTCTTTTTTCCAGCTTTATCGTGCAATAGTGGCACATGGATGATGTGACATGAGTGAATCATTTCTCTCGCAAGAAGAGGTAGATGCACTACTGGAGGGGGTCACTGGCGAGAGCCAGAAGACGGTGGAGGAGGCGGCTGAACACGGCGAGGTTCGGGCATACAACATTTCCAGTCAGGAGCGAATAGTCCGTGGGCGCATGCCCACTATGGAGATAGTGAACGAGCGGTTTGCCCGAAACCTCAGAGTTGGTCTGTTTAATTTCATTCGCCGCAGCCCAGAAATCTCCGTCGGACCTGTCGCGGTGCAACGCTATAGCGCGTTCTTGCGTGAATTGGCCGTGCCGACAAACTTCAATATTGTGGCCATTCGCCCATTACGGGGCAGTGGCCTGATCGTTTGTGAGCCAGCACTGGTGTTTGGTGTTATTGATACTCTGTACGGTGGAATTGGCAAGTTCCAGACGCGTATTGAGGGACGAGACTTTTCGGCGACCGAACAGAGAGTCATCAATCGATTGGTGGATGTCATCACCACCGAATACAAGAAAGCATGGAAAGGAATTTACCCCCTCGAACTGGACTACCAGCGGTCAGAAATGCAGCCGCAGTTTGCAAATATCGCAACGCCAAGCGAAATTGTCATATCAACTTCGTTTCAGCTTGAGATTGGGGACATCACTGGTGCGGTTCATTTCTGCTTTCCTTATTCCACATTGGAGCCCATCCGGGATGTCTTGTATTCTTCAACGCAAGGTGATTCGATTGAAGTCGACCGGCGTTGGGTCACCGTTCTTACGCGTGAAATCCAGGCTGCCGAGGTGACGCTTGTGGCCCAACTCGCGCGTGCAGATGCGACGGTGGAGCAACTTCTTTCATTGAAGAAAGGCGATTTCATTGAGTTGGATCGTGAGCCAACGATACAGGCTACGATCGACGGAGTACCCATTTTCGAATGCCACTATGGCACGCATAATGCCAAGTACGCCATTCGAATTGACAAGGCATTGCGCGGCAATGACCAAAACTGGCTAGGAGAGCGCAATGGCGTCTGAAGACAAACCCGATGAACAAGCTGCCGACGACGGTATGGCAGATTGGGCCGAGGCCCTTTTGGAACAGAAGGCCAGCGATTCTGGAGGGGGCGATCAGCAATCAGGTGGGGTTTTGTCGGGAGACGCTCCAAAGCCATTCTCTTCTGGTGGTGGTACTTCGCCCGATGGGTCAGTCAACGATATCAACATGGTTCTGGATATCCCGGTTCAGTTGTCGGTCGAGTTGGGCCGAACCAAGGTGCCGATCAAACACATTTTGCAGTTGGGGCAAGGCTCGGTGGTGGAGTTGGACGCCCTTGCAGGCGAACCCATGGATGTGCTGGTGAACGGATACCTGATCGCACAAGGTGAAGTTGTGGTGGTGAACGACAAATTTGGCATTCGTTTGACAGATGTGGTTACCCCATCGGAGCGTTTGCGCCGAGTTAGCAAGAGTTAAAGGCGGCGATGACGCAATCGTTGCTAGTGGTGGGTTTCTTCGTAGTAGTGCTGGCCTGCTTGCCTTTTTTACTCAAGTGGGTACGGCAACGCGTATTGGCCAAATCAATACACAGTACGGAGCAT
>CAJBVC010000285.1 GCA_903958915.1 uncultured beta proteobacterium | reverse complement strand
CGGCCCCACCACGTCCATCACCAAGCTACGGTCGGCCACAGAAGGGTCTTGCTGCAGAGGTACGATGGCGTGAAATGCCTGGTACATCGCCGGCCGTGGCAGGTCGTTCATCGCTGCATCAACGATGCAGAAGTTCTTTTGATCACCGGGCTTCACGTACAGCACTTCGGTCACGCAGACGCCAGCGTTGCCCACCAGCGATCGGCCGGGCTCGATCATCAACTTGCGCTGGCCAAAACCCCGCGCGTCGAGTCGCTCCAGCAATTGGGCCCACAAGGCGTCTGCCTGTGGTGGCGCATCGCCGTTGTAGTCAATTCCCAGGCCACCACCAAAATCAATGTGCTCAATGGGTATTCCAGCGTTCTCGATGCTGGTCACCAGATCCAGCATGCGGTCCATCGCATCGAGGTACGGGGCCTCGCTGGTGATCTGCGATCCGATATGGCAGTCGATCCCGACGATACGCAAGCCTGCAAGTGCCGATGCACGCTGGTAGGTCGCCAATGTGCGCTCGTGGGCAATGCCGAACTTGTTGCCCTTCAGACCAGTGGAAATGTACGGGTGGGTCTTGGGGTCCACATTGGGGTTGACGCGAATGCTGATCGGCGCGACTCTTCCGCTGGCCAGTGCGACTTCGTTGAGAACGTCGATTTCAGCCTCGCTCTCCACATTGAAGCAGCCAATCCCGGCCAGCAGCGCTTCACGCATTTCGAGGCGTGTCTTGCCAACGCCGGAGAAAATGATCTTTGTCGCTTCAGCGCCAGCGGCCAGTGCGCGAGCCAGTTCGCCCCCAGAGACGATGTCGAAGCCACAACCCGATTGCGCAAACAGCTGCAGGATCGCGAGCGATGAATTGGCCTTCATGGCGTAGCAGATCTGTGCGTTGCGCCCCGCAAAACCCCGTTGGTAGGCCGCCAGAGCTGCCAGCATGGAGGCTTTGGAATAAACAAAAAGCGGGGTGCCGTAGGTCTGTGCAAGGCTCGTCAGCTCGCATTCTTCTACATACAACTGCCGGTCGGAGTAATGAATATGGGGGGCACCTGGAAGCGTCGTTGGGGTCATAGGGTAAACAAAGGGTTCAAGGTGAAACAGAAGGCGTTTGTCCGGGCACTTCGGTGGCCTTGGTGGCTTTGGGCGTATTTGCCGGGCTTGGCATATAGAGGTCCCCGGTTTGTCCACAGGCTGACAAATTCAGCACACAGGCACCAAGGGCAACCATACTGAATAGAATTTGGCGTGCTTTCAACATGGTGAAATTGTAATGACCGACCCTGAATTCATGGACCGCGCAGAAACTTTGCTGAGTGCGGTGGAACGCAATTGTGACCGCATCAATGACGAGACCGATGCCGACCTGGATGCGCAACGGGTGGGAGGTATGGTAACGCTGACATTTACCAACCGCAGCCAGATTGTCGTCAACCTGCAAAAGCCTTTGCATGAAATATGGCTGGCGGCGAAATCGGGTGGCTACCATTACCGCTGGCTCGATGGGCTGTGGCAGGACACCAAGGGGCAAGGCGAGTTCTTTGCGTCACTTTCCCTTAACGCCACCCTGCAAGCAGGGCAGGAGCTGCAATTCACCGCGTGATCAGTTCTTGAACAGATCCAGAATCTTCTTTTTCTCGTCTTCCGGTGGTTGCGTAGGTACACCGGGCTCGGTCGCTTCCTCGAGTCGCAGTCCCGTGATGCCAGACCCTTTGGCAAATTCGTCGTAGTACCACTCGCCGCCTAAATGGACCACACCGTCGGGCGCCGTCGGTTCCGAGACTGCTACGTTTTTAAGAGCCGTTTCCATAAACGTGATCCACACGGGCAAGCTCAGGCCGCCTCCGGTTTCCCGATCTCCCAGTTTGCGGGGCGTGTCGTAGCCGATCCAGGTGACTGCCGTGATGGTTTGCTGGTACCCCGCAAACCAGGCATCCATGGAGTCATTGGTTGTTCCGGTTTTTCCATAAATGTCCGGTCGCTTCAAGGTGGCCTGTGCTCGTGCGGCCGTACCAGAGCGCGTTACTTCCTGCAGCAGACTGCTCATCATGAAAGCATTGCGTGGCTCAATCACCCGCTCCGACTCTTCCAAAACCGGCGCGACAGACGCGACAAGTAGTTTGCCTCGCTGTTCCTGCACGCGTGTAATCAACCAGGGGTTCACCCGGTATCCACTGTTGGCGAAAACGGAATAGCCAGTCGCCATCTGCATCGGTGTGACTGCACCTGCGCCCAAGGCCATCGTCAGGTAGGGCGGGTGCTTCTCGGCTTCAAACCCGAAGCGGGTAATCCACTCCTGCGCGTACTGGGTGCCGATCGAACGCAGTATCTGGATCGAAATCATGTTCTTCGACTTTGCCAAGCCGCGACGTAGCGTCATGGGGCCCTCAAAGGTGCCATCGTAATTCTTGGGTTCCCAGGGTTGTCCGCCGGTGACGCCAGCATCAAAAAAGAGCGGGGCGTCATTGACGATGGTGGAGGGTGTGAAGCCTTTCTCCAGGGCCGCCGAATAGATGAAGGGTTTGAAGCTTGAACCGGGCTGCCTCCAGGCTTGCGTCACGTGGTTGAATTTGTTTTTGGCAAAGTCAAAACCACCAACCAGCGCGCGGATCGAGCCATTGCGCGGGTCGATGGCGACAAAGGCACCCTCAACCTCCGGTAACTGCGTAATTTCCCACGTGTCCTTGGGCGTTTTGGTCACCCGAATGACGGCGCCCTTGCGAATCTTGATATTTGGCGGTGCTTTGTCCGACAAACCAGATTGGGCGGGCTTAAGGCCTTCCCCGCTAATGTCCACTGCCTCTCCGCTTTGTCGGATGGCTTTGATGTGCTTACTACTGGCTTCCAGTACCACTGCGGACATGACATCGCCGTTGTCGGGGTGTTCATCCAATACGTCAAAAATCGCCTCGTCCATCTCTTGCTGGGTAGACGGCAACGTCACGAACTTTTCCGGACCCCGATAGATTTGGCGACGCTCAAAATCCATGATGCCCTTGCGCAGGGCTTTGTAGGCGGCGGTCTGTTCGGCACTTTTGAGGGTCGTGTGAACATCCAGTCCGCGCGTATAGGTCTCCTCTCCGTACTGGACGAAAACCAGTTGACGTACCATTTCTGCTACATATTCGGCGTGAATCTGATTGCGACTGCCACCCGTTCGGATTCTCAGCTCCTGATCCTTGGCTGTTTGCGCTTCCTTTTCATCGATGAATCCGTTGTCCAGCATGCGGTCAATGATGTGGCGCTGGCGAATACGCGCTCGTTTCGGGTTGCTGATGGGGTTATAGGCCGACGGCGCCTTGGGTAGCCCCGCCAGCATGGCCGCCTCGGCCACGGTAATGTCCTGGAGGTGCTTGCCGAAATAGATTTCAGAGGCCGCCGCAAAACCATAAGCACGGTTTCCCAAAAAAATCTGGTTCATGTAGATTTCCAGAATCTGGTCTTTGCTAAGCATGTGCTCGAGCTTGAAGGTCAGCAGGATTTCATAGATCTTGCGGGTAAAGGTCTTTTCCGAGGAAAGGTACACATTGCGCGCCACTTGCATGGTGATGGTTGAGGCGCCCTGGCTCTTGACCTTGCCGACATTGGCCAAGCCAGCCCGCAGGACGCCCAGGTAGTCCACACCACCGTGCTGGTAAAAGCGGGCATCTTCAATGGCCAGCACCGCGTTGATCATCACCTTGGGAATTTCATTGATTGGAGTCAAATTGCGACGTTCCTCGCCGAACTCACCAATGAGATCTCCCTCTTCTGAAAATACCCGTAACGGCAGTTTGGGACGGTAGTCCGACAGATCCGAAATATCAGGTAAGTTGGGAAACGCGACTGCCAGCGCCAGCCCCACTGCCGCTGCAACGGAAATCGCTATGGCCACAATCAAACCGAAGGCCATCAGTGCAAACCGTATGGCCCAGTGACGCCGTGGCGATTTCGCCACCACAGGAGGCTGACTTTGATGTGAGGGTGCAGGCATGGCAGGCGGTGGTCGGGGCGCAATTGCAAAAATGAGGAAAATCGGAGCTGTGCCCGATTATTGAGCCACTCTTGACGGCAATGTTGCCAGTGTATCCATGGATCGGCGGATTCGACTTCGCGGCAAAACCGTCTGCTTTTGGCAACGATCGCTTTCCCTCAAAACAGAAAAAACCTTTGCGGGACAAGTATCTTACTGATAGCATTGAAGTGATTTCTTAAGTACGACGGAGCTTTTCCGATCTGTTTCAGGGGATAGTTTTGATCTCATTGGGGTCTCTTTTCAGCCGCCAGCCAGCACCTTTGTTGGGTTTGGACATCAGTTCGTCCAGCGTCAAGCTGGTCGAGTTGGGGCATGACAAGGCCGGTAATCTGGTGCTGGAGCGGTGTGCCATTGAGCCGCTTGAACGTGGCTGGATCACTGATGGCAACATCGAAAAGTTTGACGAAGTCGCTGAAGCGTTGCGCAGACTCGTCAAAAAGAGCGGTAGCAAGACCAAAAATGTTGCGATGGCGCTGCCGCCCTCGGCTGTGATCACAAAGAAGATTGTGCTGCCAGGGGGGATGTCCGATGCCGAGCTGGAACAGCAGGTCGAGAACGAAGCGAACCAGTACATCCCTTTTCCGCTGGATGAAGTCAGTCTGGATTTCTGTGTTATTGGGCCCAGCGCGACATCGGTGGGTGATGTGGAAGTGTTAATCGCTGCGTCGCGGCGCGAAAAGGTGCAGGACATTCAGGGTTTGGCCGAAGCCGCTGGACTGGTTCCCGTGGTGGTGGATGTAGAGTCGTACGCTTCGCGGCTTGCTGCGGGGCGCCTTATAGAAAACTTGCCCGAGAAGGGCGCCGGGTTGATCGTCGCGTTGTTTGAAGTCGGCTCCATGACAACAAGCATGCAGGTGATTCGTGATGAGGAAGTGCTGTACGACCGTGACCAGGCATTTGGCGGTGCACAGCTGACCCAATTGATCGTGCGGCAGTATGGGTTTTCACAAGAGGAGGCGGAGAGCAAGAAGCGCAGCGGCGAATTGCCTGAAGACTACGATTCCACGGTATTGAAGCCATTTATTGACACCATGGTTCAGGAATTGGGGCGTGCTTTGCAGTTTTTCTTTACCAGCACGCCGCACAACAAGGTTGATTACGTCATGCTGGCCGGTGGTTCCTCGGCATTGCCCGGGCTTACAGTGGCGGTCACCCAACACACCACATTTCCGTGTAGTCTCCTGAATCCTTTCGATGGCATGGAAATAGGTGATGGTGTTCGGTTGAAACGCATGACGCGCGAAGCACCGTCGTACCTGACTTCCTGCGGCTTGGCGCTGCGGAGGTTCACGCAGTGATTCTGATTAACCTTCTCCCCCACCGTGAAGCGGCGCGCAAACGCAGGCGCGATATTTTCAATGTGTCATTGGGCATTTCGGCGCTGTTTGGTGGGTTGATTGCTGGTGCCATTTTCTTGTGGTTCCAGACGGCAATTTCGACTCAACAAGGTGTGAACGGTGTGATGGAAGTAGAGATCAAGAAACTGGAAACGCAAATTGCCGATATCGTTGGCCTGGAGTCAGAAATTGCTGCATTGCGCGCACGCCAACAAGCGGTGGAAGATCTTCAATCCGACCGGAATCTGCCTGTGCACTTGATGAAAGAAATCGTCAATCAACTGCCCGAGGGTGTTTTTCTGGTGAAGATGGCACAGGTCGACCAAAGCGTTACGTTGAACGGCACGGCGCAGTCGAACGAGCGTGTGGCGGAACTACTGAGAAATTTGACGAGTAACACACCGTGGTTTACCAAGCCAGAGTTGGTGGAAATTGTCGCAGGAACTCTTGCGCTTTCGCCGCGTGATCAGAAGCGGGTTTCTAATTTCACGGTACGTGTCAAATTGGTGCGAGCGACCGAGGCCGAAAAAGTGTCCGCCCAGGCCAGTGCACCGGCGTCTGCGGCGATGGTTGCCGTCCCTGCATCGGCTGCAAAGCAGTAGTCCAGGACTTCTATGGCGACAAAATTTCCTACATCGATCGATTTTGCCAAACTGCAGGAGCAATTGGCCAGCCAGTTTCGGGATCTGGATCCGAAGGATCCGTCTGTATGGCCGGCGTTTCCGCGCTACAGCCTTTTTGTGGCTGCAGTCGTCGCAATCGTGGTTGCCTTGTGGTTCGCCTGGTTGACCGGTTCGGAAGAAATTCTGCAACAGGAACAAGACAAGGAAATCAAGCTCCGTGCCGATTACAAGTCAAAATTGGCCAAGGCTGTGAACCTGGACGTACTAAAAAAGCAGCGCGAACAAGTGCAGCAGTATGTGACCCAGCTTGAAAAGCAGTTACCGAGCAAGTCGGAGATGGACGCATTGCTTTCAGACATCAATCAGGCAGGGTTAGGACGTAGTCTGCAGTTTGAGCTATTTCGGCCAGGACAGGTCTCAGTTAAAGAATACTACGCAGAGTTGCCCATTTCCATCAAGGTTAGTGGTCGATACCACGATATTGGTGCTTTTGCATCTGATATCGCGAATTTGTCCCGCATCGTCACGTTGAACAATTTGGCAATCAACCCCAAGCCTGATGGGACCCTGTCTCTTGAGACAACCGCCAAGACATTTCGGTATCTGGACTCGGATGAAGTGTCCGCACAGCGAAAAGTGGCAGGGGGCAAGAAATGAGAGCCCTACTGTTTTGCGCTTTGGCAGGTTTGTTTGGTGCTCTCTCCGGTTGTGGGTCGGCGAGTGAAGACGGCATTCGACAGTGGATGGTCGAAGAGCGCAATCAAACGCGTCCCAAAGTCGCCCCCATTCCGGCTCCAAAACAGTTCAAACCGGAAGGGTACTCAAACACTACCAGTATTGAGCCTTTCAGCAATCAAAAATTGGCACAAGCACTGAAGCGTGATGCTTCGCAAGTTGCGTCAAATGGCGCCTTGGTGGCCCCTGAACTGGCCAGACGCAAAGAACCGCTGGAGGCGTTTCCGCTGGATGCCATGGTTATGGTTGGAAGCATCGTCAAATCCGGTCAGCCGGTTGCCCTGGTACAAGTGGACAGGTTGTTGTATCAGGTAAAGCTGGGTAACTATTTGGGCGAACACTACGGCCGGGTTACCAAGATCACGGAAACTGAAGTGACCTTGCGAGAAATCGTGCAGGATGCGGTGGGTGAATGGATTGAGCGCGTTGCGTCATTGCAATTGCAGGAGAAATCTAAATGAGTAAGCAAGAACAATGGCTGGGGATGCGTATGTGGCAACGGTATTTATGGTTGATGGTCTTGTTGCTCAATGGCGTTGTGGCGCAAGCCCAGACTGCTATTGAAGCAGTCTCCGGGTCCATACAAGGTGGTGTCGAGGTGGTTCGCATTGACCTGACTCAGGCGCTGACGGCATTGCCTTCGGGGTTCGCCATACAGTCCCCGGCCCGCATCGCGTTGGATTTCCCGGGTGTTTCTAACGCGATGGGTCGGTCCACGGTAGAAGTTAACCAGGGCAACCTCAAGTCTGTGAGTGTCGTGCAAGCCGGTGAGCGCACTCGCGTCGTGCTTAACCTCAAACAGCCCGCCGCGTACAAGGCGGAGATTCAGGGGAAGTCTTTGCTGGTTGCACTTGAAATGGCGCCGACCAATGACGCTACGCCAACGGTCGCGACCAATTTTGCCGAGAGCCGCAGTCGCGACACCGCGCCATTGAAAGACTTGGATTTTAGGAGAGGCACCGAAGGGTCTGGCAGGGTCGTGGTAACTTTACCGAATAACCAGGTCGGTGTCGATATACGTCAGCAGGGGCAGACACTGGTTGTCGAGTTTCTCAAGTCAACGCTCCCGGAAGGGATG
>CAJBVC010000284.1 GCA_903958915.1 uncultured beta proteobacterium | reverse complement strand
CAACCAGTTCGATACTTCGATGGTGGACGACGTGGTGATGGGAGTGGTCTCGCCCGTTGGCGACCAGGGCGCGGTGTTGCCCAAGGTGGCGGCGCTGAAAGCGGGCTGGGACTTTCAGTGCGCGGGGGTGCAGATCAACCGATTCTGTGCATCCGGCCTGGAAGCCGTCAACATGGCCGCACAAAAGGTGCGCTCGGGCTGGGAAGACCTAGTGGTGGCTGGTGGTGTAGAGAGCATGAGCCGCGTGCCGATTGGCTCGGACGGCGGCGCCTGGGCGATGGACCCCGAGACCAACTCTGAGACCGCCTTTGTGCCACAGGGCATTGGGGCAGACCTGATTGCCACGCTGGAGGGCTTTACCCGTACCGACGTGGACGCCTTTGCGCTGGAATCCCAAAAGCGCGCAGCAGCGGCGCAGGCTGCGGGTTACTTTGACCACTCGGTGGTGGCCGTACGAGACGCCATTGGCTTGACCATTCTGGAGAAAGATGAGTTCATCAAGCCCAATACCACGCTGGAAGGTCTGGCTGGACTGAAACCTGCCTTTGAGCAAATGGGTGGCATGGGGTTCGACCAGGTGGCGCTCACCCGTTATCCGCAGGTGGAGCGCATCCACCACGTGCACCACGCCGGCAATTCTTCCGGCATCGTTGACGGCGCTGCTGCCGTGCTGATCGGTAGCGAAGCGGCGGCAAAGGCCCACAGACTCACCCCACGTGCCCGCATCGTGGCCACGGCCCTGTCGGGCGCCGACCCGACCATCATGCTCACAGGCCCCATGCCGGCCGCGCGCAAGGCGCTGGCCAAAGCGGGTCTGACGATCAACGACATCGACCTGTTCGAAGTGAATGAGGCTTTTGCAGCGGTGGTGATGCGCTTTATGAAAGAGATGAAGGTGCCGCATGACAAGGTGAACGTCAATGGCGGCGCCATCGCCATGGGTCACCCGCTAGGTGCCACTGGCGCCATGATTCTGGGCACGCTGATTGACGAGTTGCACCGCCGCAAGCTGCGCTACGGTCTGGCCACGCTGTGTGTCGGCGGCGGCATGGGCATAGCAACGATCGTGGAGCGGGTGTGAGATGGCTTACCTGTCCGGGCTATTGGGGTCAGAGTCCAAAATTGCCCGGCCGTTGGCCGTCCCTTAGGGTGCTGCGCAGCAATATTGGAATCCGACCCCAAAAGCCCTAGCCCTCGTATTCATTGCGTAAGCAGCTCATAAATTCATAGCACGATTAACCATGAAAACTATTTCCTACTCCCTCGCCGATGGCATTGCCACCATCACCTTTGACGAACCCAACTCCCCTGTCAACACCATGTGCCTGCAGTGGCAGGAAGACATGACCGAGGTCACCGCGCAGATTGTGAAGGACAAAGAGGCAATCAAGGGAATCCTGCTGGCCTCCAACAAATCGACCTTTTTCGCCGGTGCCGATCTCAAGGCAACCATGCGACTGACAGCGGCGGACGCGCCAGCGGCTTACATAGGAATTGAACGCCTGAAGAAGAACTTCCGCACTATCGAAACGATGGGAAAACCGGTGGTGAGCCTGCTCAACGGCACGGCGCTCGGTGGCGGTTGGGAAGTGGCGCTGGTGGGCCACCACCGCATCGCCATTGACGACCGAAAGATTCAGTTCGGCATGCCGGAAGTGACCCTGGGTTTGCTACCCGGTGCCAGCGGTGTGACCAAGATGACACGGCACTTGGGCCTGATGGGTGCACAGCCCTATTTGGTGGAAGGCAAAATCTTCTTTCCCGCCGAGGCCAAGGGACTTGGATTGGTGCACGACCTTGTAGCACCCGGCGAGAACGCAAAAGCGGAACTTCACGCCAAAGGCCTGGCGTGGATTGCCGCCAACCCGACCGCCCAGCACCCGTGGGATGCCAAGGGCTACAAAGTGCCTGGCGGCCTGCCCTCCTCGCCTGCGGTGGCGCAAATGCTGGCCGTGGCACCGGCGATGATCAAGAAACAGACGCGTGGGCTCTACCCTGCCCCCGAGGCCATCATGGCCTGCATGGTGGAAGGTCTCCAGGTCGATATCGAGACGGCATTGCGTCTGGAAAGCCGCGCCTTGGCCAAGCTGATGACCGGCACCAACGCCCGCGCCATGATCAATACCTTCTTCTTCAACCTCAACGCCATCAAGAGCGGGCAGAGCCGCCCGGGCAATGCGCCGCGCTTCAAACCGGCCAAGGTGGGGTTGCTGGGTGCCGGAATGATGGGTGCCGGCATCGCCTACTCCCAGGCCAGCAAGGGCATTGTCACCGTGCTCAAGGACGTGAACCAGGAAAAGGCTGACTTGGGCAAAAGCTACAGCGCCAAGATCACGCAGGGCCGGGTCGACAAGGGCCGCATGAAGGCGGACGAACAGCAAAAGATCCTGGACCTCATCCAACCGACCGGCGATGTGGCCGACCTGAAGGACTGTGACCTCATCATCGAAGCGGTGTTCGAGAACCGGGAGCTCAAGGCCAGGGTCACCAAGGAAACCGAGCCGATGCTCGCCACCGGTGGTTTCTTTGCCTCCAACACCTCCACGCTCCCTATCACGGGACTGGCCACTGCCAGTGCTGCCCCCGAAAAGTTCATCGGCATCCACTTCTTCAGCCCGGTCGACAAAATGAAACTGGTGGAGATCATCCGTGGCAAGGCCACCAATGACGAGACCGTGGCCCGTGCCTACGACTATGTGCAAGCCATTGGCAAGATGCCGATTGTGGTAAACGATTCACGCGGCTTCTTCACCAGTCGCGTGTTTGGTACGTTTGTGATGGAAGGTGTGGCCATGGTGGGTGAAGGCATTCCTGCCGCGGCCATCGAGAACGCGGGCATCCAGTGCGGCATGCCGGTCGGGCCACTGGCGGTCCTGGATGAAACCGCACTCACCTTGAGCCTGCACGTCATGGAGCAGACCCGCAAGGATTTCGAGGCTGAGGGCAAGACCTACATTGCGACCCCCGGGGAAGCCCTGGTGGAGCGCATGGTGCGCGAGCACAACCGCCCAGGGCGTGCCGGCGGTGGTGGCTTTTACGAATACCCGCCTGAGAAAGGTGCCAAGAAGTTCCTCTGGCCACAACTCAAAGCCCTGTTTGAGAAGGCCGATGCTAAGTGGAGCATCACCGACTTGAAGGACCGCCTGCTGTACCGTCAGGCCGTGGAGACTGCGCGTTGCTTGAGCGAAAACGTGTTGACCACCGTGCACGACGCCAATATTGGCTCCATCTTTGGCATTGGCTTCCCGGCCTGGACGGGCGGCGCCATGCAGTTCATTTACGGCATGGGCATTGAAGCCTTTGAGGCGCGTGCGGCCGAGCTTGCGCAACAATTTGGCAATGGCTTTACACTGACCGACGAAGTCAAGGCGGCCATCCGGAAATACCAGCCGCAGTACTGAATACTCTGAGGAGCCTCGCGCATGTTTACAGTCAAGGGCAAGGTGGTGGTGATTACCGGCGCAGCTTCCGGAATCGGCGCGGCGTTGGCTGAGGATCTGGCTGCAAAAGGCGCACGGCTCATGCTGGCCGATATTGACGAGAGCGGGCTGGACAAGATCACTGGCGCATTGCGCAAAGCGGGCGCCGAGTGTTTCTCCCAGGTGACCGATACCGGTAGCGAGTCATCCATACAGGATTTAGCGACCAAAACCCAGGCCGTGCTAGGCGGTGCAGATATCGTCATCAACAACGCCGGTGTGGGACTGGTGGCGCCGGTGGACGGCTGCAAGACGGGTGATGCGCAGTGGCTCATGAACATCAATTTCTGGGGTGTAGTCCACGGTTGCCAGGCGTTCCTGCCCCAGTTGCGCAGCAAGCCCGAAGCGGTGCTGGTCAATATTTCCAGCATATTCGCCATGATTTCCATGCCCACGCAAAGCATCTACAACGCATCCAAAGCGGCGGTGCGAGGGTTTAGCGATGCGCTACGAGAAGAACTGCGGGGCAGTTCAGTGGGCGTGTTGTGCGTTCACCCCGGTGGCATCCAGACCAACATCGCCAACAAGGCGCGTGTTGCCGATTCCAGCATGATCGCGGCCAACGATCAGGAGTTTCGCGACAACTTCAACAAGGTGGCGCGCACCACCCCAGCCCAGGCAGCGCGGGTCATCATCGATGCCATTGAAGGCCGCAAGACACGCGTACTCGTGGGAGCTGATGCCAAGTTCATGGATTTTCTGTTCCGGTTGGCGCCGAGCCGCTCGTCTGCGTGGGTGACCGGCATTGGTAACTGGTTGCGCCGCATGGGTGACAAGCAGCGCAAACGCCAGGTGGCTGCGCCTTGAGCGTGCAGCCCCACACTGGCCGAGGCAAGCGCATCGCCATTGGACTGGCGCTGTATTGCAGCGCGGTGGCACTGGGCCTGGGCTCGGCCTGGTGGGTGTTGAAGAAAGCGCCGTGGATGAATACCACGGTGGAGGTAGGCGCGTGGAAAACCAATTTGCTGGCTGGTAGCCAAGACGCCGACATGTACACGCGAGCCTCAGTCGCTGTCAATGCGCTGCTGGCGCTGGACCGCAGCGAGACCATGTATTTCATTGCGAACAAAGACGACTCCGGCGCGCCACTGCGTTCACGCTGCACCTACCGGGTGCAAGGCGTTGTGCCCAAAGCACGCTGGTGGAGCATTACCGCCTATGCCGATGACATGTTCCTTTTTGATGCGCCAATGGGCCATTACAGCCTCAATGGCAGCACCGCGCGCCTGGACCAGAACGGTCAGTTTTCATTGACCACAGGCCCAGCGGAGCAGGCTGGAACACACTGGCTGCCAACTCCCGGTGACCGCGGGCTGGTGTTGACCTTGCGCCTGTACAACCCGGAGCAATCGCTGCAGGCGGCTCCCGGATCGCTGGTGGCGCCGCGCATCACACCGGTAGGAGCGTGCGCATGAGCGAAACCCATGAGACCACCCGGACGCTGTGGTTCTACCGCATCCTGACCCTGCTGGCGACCGCCGTCATTGTGCATGTGCTAGTGGTTTGGGCAGCTCCGCACCTGATCATGCAGATCCTGATGAACGGCCCCACTGCCCGCACCATGAATATGCAAAACCAGGCTGCTTTCCCCCCACCGGTGACTGCAGCGTCGCGCACAGTGGTGATGCCCAGCCCTGATCTGCTGTATT
>CAJBVC010000283.1 GCA_903958915.1 uncultured beta proteobacterium | reverse complement strand
GTGGGAAGACTCGCGCTATTTCAACAAGAGGGCCTTTGACCAGGCCCATGCCTTTTACGAAAAATATGGTGGCATCACCATTATTGCAGCGCGCTTTATGCCGTTCCTGCGTACCTTTGCTCCATTTGTCGCGGGCGTGGCCGAAATGACACGCTCGCGCTTTGTATTCTTCAACGTGATCGGTGCAGCGCTGTGGGTGGGCGGCATCATTACTGTGGGCTACTTCTTTGGCGACCTGCCCTTTGTCAAAGCGCATCTTGACAAGATCATCTGGGCGATGATTCTTATCCCTGGTTTGCTGGTTTTAGTCGGTGCCTGGAAGGCGCGACGAGAAGCCCGGCGCTGACGCCGAGTTTTGTCGCGCGGACCATGAGGTTGGGCGCCAGAGCGTTCTGCGCAGGTCAAGGAGGAGCCCGCATCGCGGGCGGGGGACACGGAGCAGGACGCTCTGGCGCCCAGCCTCCGCTAGCGAAGCAGACGCATTGAACTTTGCCGCCCAGCCCTCTCTACCGCAACAGTCGCATGGAACTCTGTTGTGCGTCGAGCTTGAAAACGGAAACCGTCTCCACCAGTTCTTCGGCCAGCGACTTGAGGCCGGAGGCCGCGGCTGCCATTTCTTCTACCAGCGCCGCATTTTGCTGGGTGGCCTGGTCCATTTGCGATACCGCCTCGCCGATTTGTGCCACACCCAGCGCCTGCTCGTTGCTGGCGGCGGTGATCTCGGCCATGATGTCGGTGACCCGTTTGATGGCATTAACCACTTCCAGCATGGTGGCGCCCGCCTGATCGACCAGTGCACTGCCGTGCTCGACACGCTCCACGCTGGCACTGATCAGGCTCTTGATCTCTTTGGCCGCCTCGGCACTGCGCCCGGCAAGCGACCGCACTTCGGTGGCAACCACGGCAAAACCACGACCCTGTTCACCGGCACGGGCAGCTTCCACCGCCGCATTCAGGGCCAGAATATTGGTCTGGAAGGCAATGCCGTCAATGACGCTGATGATGGCCGAGATACGGTGCGACGACTCATTGATGCCCTTCATGGTGTCTACCACCTGGCTCACCACCTCACCGCCTTTGACTGCAACGGTGGACGCATTCATGGCCAGTTGATTGGCCTGGCGCGCCGAATCGGCGTTTTGCTTGACGGTGGAGCCAAGCTGCTCCATCGAGGCAGCGGTTTCTTCCAGGGCGCTGGCCTGGGACTCGGTGCGAGCCGACAAGTCCTGGTTGCCCTGCGCGATTTCGGCGCTTGCGGTGGCAACGCTCTCCGAGCCGGTGCGTACCCTGGAAACAATGTCGGTCAGGCTTTGCTGCATATGTTGCAGCTGCGCCATCATGCTGAAATTGTCTCCGCGTTGGAGTTCAATGCGCGTGGTCAGATCGCCATCGGCCACATTTTGTGCCAACCGGGTCGCTTCAATCGGCTCCGCTCCCAATTGTTTGAGTTGGCGTTTGACGATTTCACGAATGACAAAAAACAGCACAATCTGCAGCAAGACCTGGCCGATCCAGATCATGTTTTCCATCTGCCGGATTTCAGCTACGTCTTCAGTCACGTCCATGATGACGCTCACGGCACCCAGCACCTCGCCCTCCTTCACAGCATGGCAGTCCAGACACTTCGACGTGCGAAACTCCTTGTACGCAATGTAGGGAATGACCGCACGCAACGAGGACATGCCTTTGGCATCGGTCGACATCTTGTAGACCGGTTTGCCGGTGGCAAGCACTTCATTGTCGATTGCGTCGACAGGCTTTTCCATGGCCAGGCCGGGGCCGAATTCGTCATTGCCCTTACCACGAATAACTCGCAGTTCCAGGATGCCGTCGGAAACACCAACCTGCTTAAGAAACTTTGCGCGTGCCTTTTCATCGCTGATGACGTCTTTGCCATCGATCTGCACCTCCATCAGCGTATTGAGAGAATTGACCACCCCGTCGGCCATGGCCACGGTGCGGTCCTCGGCTGCGCGAAGGGAGCGCTGCTCAATTCTGTTCGACAGCCAAAGTTGCGCCGACACCAATATGACGATCAGGAACCCCTGAATCAGGATCTGGAGCTTGAGTTGCAGGCCCATCTTGGTCCACGAATCCGAAAAGCCGTTCATAGTCGTCCTTAGCGTGCCGGTGCATCTACCGTGTAATCCATTATGGCGCTATTGGGTCGCGGCTGATTCGCAAAAAACCCCGATCTCGTCAACTTCTGGTGCGATTGCGTGCCAGTGGTGGGTTCCTGGAGAAATAGCCCTGAATGCCACGCATCAGGGCGTCAGCCAACTGGTTCTGGTAATCCTCGCTGTTCAATTTGATCTCTTCGCGTGGGTTGCTGATGAATGCGGCTTCCACCAGCACGCTGGGGATGTCGGGTGCCTTGAGCACGGCAAACGACGCTTGTTCCACGCGTGGTTTGTGCAACTTGCCCACCCGGCCAATCTCGCCCAGCAGGGTGCTGCCCAGTTTGAGGCTGTCGTTGATCTGCGCGGTGGTGCTCATGTCCAGCAACGCCCTTTGTACCGTGGCGTCTTTGGCGCGCACGTTGAGTCCGCCAATCAGGTCAGCCTTGTTCTCCTTGGCCGCCATCCAGCGTGCCGCGCTGCTCGACGCCCCCCCCTGGCTCAAGGCGAACACGCTGGCACCCTGCGGGTCGGGCGTGAAGAAGGCGTCAGCGTGCAGGCTCACGAACAGGTCTGCCTGTACGCGGCGCGCCTTCTGAACCCGGACATTGAGCGGCACAAAGTAGTCGCCGTCGCGGGTCAGGTAGGCGCGCATCGCGTTGCCGCGCACGCTGCTGGCGTTGATGCGCTCGCGCAGCAGGTGGGCCAGTCGAAGCACCACATCTTTTTCACGGGTACCGCCGGGTCCGATCGCGCCTGGGTCCTCGCCGCCATGCCCTGGATCGAGGGCGATGATGATGAGGCGATCGGTTGCCGTGGGAGCCTGCGCGTCATCGGCGGACGGATTTGCACCTTGCAAGCTATTCGTGCCTCCAGCGCCCGCAGTACCTGCGTAAGAAGCTCCTGATTTTGTAGCGTCCTGGCGTGCGATCAGGTCGCCCAACGGGTCGGTCAATGACTTGGCAGGGGTCGATGCAGCGGAGCTCGGCGGTGTTGTGGGTGCCTGCTCCTTCAGCCGCTGGGCGATCAGCGCTTCCAAAGGATCCACCACCTTCAACGGGTACAAGTCCAGCACCAGTCGGTGGCGGTAGGCAGCAACGGGTGTCAGGGTGAACACCTGGGGATCGATGGGCACCTTGAGGTCAAGCACCAGCCGCACGATGTTGGGTGCAAATTGTCCTACGCGAATACCGGCTATG
>CAJBVC010000282.1 GCA_903958915.1 uncultured beta proteobacterium | reverse complement strand
CGGGTCGGTTGTTGTGATGGATTCGCCGGCCGCCGCTGCGGGCTTGGGATGGTCTGGCTCTTCATCGACCAGCTTCAAAAACTGCGCGCTGGCCATCTGCCGCAACATGGAGAGCGGCAGTGGGTCACTTTGCGAGTAGTCGTCGATGTACGTGTCGAGCCGATCCATCACGTTGTAGTGCGGGTCGGCAAACAGTTTTTTCATGGCCGCATTGCGCACGGCGGGATCAACACCGCGAGCAATAAAGGGCTTGAAGTCGGATTCCTGACCCAGCGTCTCTACATCTCGCAGGGTCAGGGGTGGTGCTTCGGCTTCGGCTGATGCAACGGCAGGCGACTGCGCATCTGACTTGGTTGACCCCGGCATGGCGGCCACATCTACCGGACCCGGTGACAGTGGCTGGGGCTTGACTTGGGGCTTTGTAGGCAATTCCGGCTCGACCAATGGCTTGCCCTGGCGCGCATCGGCTTTGCGCTGTGCCCAGCGCCCAAAAAAACCTTCAGTCATGGCGCTGCTTGCCCTTGCCGCCACCTTGACCGGCGCCAACCCCACTGCCGTCACCCGGGCCATGCTTCTTGAGGGTGGTGATGGAAGCCGGATTGCCAAAACGGTCGGTCAGCGATTTAAAACTCTCCGGCCGCTTTGGGCGCTTGACTTCGGGTCGGTAAAACTCGGTAATGAAGGACTTCAGCCACTCCACCACAGCCGGCGGTGCAGGCGACTGTTCCACCGTTTCCTGCGCGTCCAGCCAGCGGCTGGCGTCGTGGTAGCTCAGGCTCACCACCACCGGGCGCGCAATAGGTTCGTCGGCCACGGTGGCCTCTTCCTCCATGCGCCACAACACAAACCAGCCAGGGGATGGCGTGGTCGCGTTGAGTTGGTAGCCCTCGGTGTCGTCTTCAAACAATTCGACCCGAAAGCCCCCGTGGATCCAGCGCTCCCCGCTATCATTTTTATAAAGAAGGCGGGCTTCGACGCCAAAACCCGGCTCCTGCTGAACTACATCATCAAGCACCCAGCGCCAGGTTTGCCAGCGGCTCATGGCACCCTCAATGCGCTCCTTGCGCATGATGACGGCAACTTCGATGGCTGGGCGCTGATCGGTCATGAAACGGCTAACGCTCAGGTGCCCTTGCTGATCGTGATGGACGGGAACTTGCTGGAAAAATCCTTGTTGCGCGCAGCAATGGACACCGCCACCTGACGCGCCACTGCCTTGTAAATGCCGGCCACTTCGCCATCGGGGTCAGACACCACAGTGGGCTTGCCGCTGTCGGCCTGCAGACGAATCTGCATATTCAGTGGCAGCGCGCCCAGGTAGTCCATGTTGTACTCGGCAGCCATTTTCTTACCGCCGTCCGAGCCAAAAATGTGCTCCACATGGCCACAGTTGGTACACACGTGCACCGCCATGTTTTCGACAATACCCAGAATTGGCACGCCGACCTTCTCGAACATCTTGATGCCCTTTTTGGCATCCAGCAGAGCAATGTCCTGCGGCGTGGTGACAATCACCGCACCGGTCATGGGTACGCGCTGGCTCAGCGTGAGTTGAATGTCGCCAGTGCCGGGGGGCATATCAACCACCAGGTAGTCCAGGTCTTTCCAGTTGGTCTGGCGCAGCAGCTGCTCCAGCGCCTGCGTCGCCATCGGGCCGCGCCAGATCATGGCTTCGTCCTGCGCCACCAGGAAGCCGATGGACATGACCTGCACGCCATAGTTCTCCAGCGGGTCCATGGTCTGGCCGTCCTCGGACTCGGGGCGGCCTTCAATGCCCATCATCATGGGCAGGCTTGGGCCGTAGATGTCGGCGTCCAGCAGACCCACGCGAGCGCCCTCGGCGGCCAAGGCGAGGGCCAGGTTGACCGCAGTGGTGCTTTTGCCCACGCCGCCCTTGCCGGATGCCACCGCCACGATATTCTTGACGCGCGGCAGCAGTTGCACGCCACGCTGTACCGAATGG
>CAJBVC010000281.1 GCA_903958915.1 uncultured beta proteobacterium | reverse complement strand
CCGACGACACCCAGTGGCTCCTGGATGTGGTACGCCACCGTGTTCTCATCAATGTTGCTCAGCGCGCCTTCCTGTGCCCGCACGCAGCCTGCAAAGTAGCGGAAGTGGTCAATGGTCAGGGGAATGTCGGCGTTCAGCGTTTCGCGGATAGCTTTGCCGTTGTCGACGGTTTCTGCATAGGCCAGCATTTCGAGGTTGGCTTCGATGCGGTCAGCAATCTTGAGCAGGACATTCGCACGATCCGCTGCAGGGGTCTTTCCCCATGCGTCTGCTGCTGCATGGGCGGCGTCGAGCGCGAGTTCAATGTCTTCAGCAGTGGACCGTGCAGCTTTGGTGTAGACCTTGCCACTGATCGGGGTGACCACATCAAAGTATTGGCCTTTGACGGGTGCTACAAACTTGCCGCCAATGAAGTTGTCATATTGGGCTTTGTAGGCAATCTTGGCGCCTGCTGCGCCGGGTGCTGCATAGATCATGAAAGTCTCCGGAATGTGTAAATTGATTCAAGAATTTCCCTTGCGGGTACTTCTACGTCTCAATTCCCATGCCAATCCGTTCAACTTTTCTATGCCGTTGATTTCAAACACAATTTTTTTCGGCTTTCGGGTTAACCCGAGTGACCGTTCGGTGGTGTAAATCGTGACAGGTGTCACAAAAAGTGACACATCCCATGCAGCGGCGCTATGCATGGCATTACATATCGTCAGGGTTGATGGCCTTGAGTACGATCAAGCCGGTTTGAATGACAGAGAACAGGCTCCAAGTCTGTCCAGGAGACACAGTGCACACCCCCCAACACGCTTTGGCAGTCCATCATGCTCGCGAGCATCTCATGGAATTTGGATCGGTCCCGGAAAGTGGGCTCGATGGGCGCATCGCACGCTCCTGGAGTCGTAGCATGGCCGCGGGGCTTTTGCCAGACGGTCGCTTGCAGTTGGCAGACCACAGTAGCGGAACTGAACTGCGCCAGATCTTGATGCAGAACCACGAACTCCTGGCCCATTCCCGACCGGTCATGGAGTACCTGTTTGAACAGGTGCGCCACAGCCAGAACGTCGTGGTGCTTGCGGATAACCGTGGGACCTTGATGCACACCCTGGGTGACGCCGTGTTTCTTGATAAAGCACAGCGGGTTGCTTTAGCGTCGGGAGCATCATGGCACGAGTCGCAACGGGGAACGAATGCGATTGGAACCGCGCTCGCCGAAGGCACGGGGGTAGAAGTCCATGGCCAGGAGCACTTTTTGGAACGCAACAGCTTTCTTACTTGTGCAGCTTCCCCGATCATGTGCGCAAACGGGACCCTGATGGGCATTCTGGACATCTCAGGCGACCAGCACAATGGTCATCCCCACACGTTAGGCCTGGTCAGCACGGCCGCCCGGATGATTGAGAACCGCTTGATGGTCGCTCAAAGCGCACGGGGCATACGAATTCATTTGCACGCGCAGCCTGAAGGCATTGGTACCGTGGCCGAAGGCATCGTTTCGGTCTCTGAAGATGGTTGGATTGTCGGTGCCAACCGGGCTGCAATGACCTACCTACAGCTCAATCCATCCAATCTAGGTGTTACTCCGCTCGAGCGCGCTGTGGACCTTCGGATGGACGAGTTGCTGTCGCGTTGTAGGCGCAACCCCGGTTTACCGATGCAAATTCGAGTGCGCAACGCCCACACACTGTTTGCCATAGTGCATACCCCTGAGGCAAGGCCATCCGCTGGAGCTCACCGAACTGCAAGCTTAGATCGTTCACCCGTCGACGCGCTTTCCTGCCTGGATACAGGCGATGTGCGGTGGCGCAATGCCGCTGACAAGGCGCGCCGCGTGCTGAACAAGCCGATACCGGTACTCATTCAGGGAGAGTCGGGTGTGGGAAAGGAGTACTTCGCCCGTGCCATGCACGACACCAGCGCGCGCCGAACAGGTCCGTTTGTCGCCATCAACTGCGCAGCCATTCCCGAAAGTCTGATCGAGTCCGAGCTGTTTGGCTATGCACCTGGGGCGTTCACTGGGGCAAAAAAGGAAGGAAGCCTGGGTCGCCTGCGTGAGGCAAACGGCGGTACGCTGTTTCTCGACGAGATCGGGGATATGCCATTGAACATGCAAACCCGGTTGCTGCGTGTGCTACAGGAGCGCAGTGTGACTCCTCTCGGTGGCGGGCGCTCTATGGAAGTGGACTTCGCTCTTGTCTGTGCTACCCATTCCAAGCTACGCGAAGAGGCGGACAAGGGCCGGTTTCGCAGCGACCTGTACTACCGAATCAACGGTCTGACCATTCAACTCCCCCCATTGCGGGAGCGAACAGATTTTCAGGCGCTCACACACAGATTGCTTGCAGGACTGAACCCTGACCGCAGTGTTCGCCTTGGCACGGAAGTACTGCAAAAGATGGAGAAGCATGGATGGCCCGGTAACTTACGGCAACTCGCCAGCGTTCTGCGAACCGCGAGCGCCATGCTCGATGCGCATGAAGATTGCATTGGGTGGAGTCACCTTCCGGATGATGTTGTCGACGACCTGATGGCGCACACGCCGCCGGCGGTGGAAGTGCCTACATTGCGAATATCCTCCAGTCTTGAAGACCTTGCCAAGACCGCCATGCAGCAGGCGCTGGAATCCTCCAAGGGAAATGTCTCTCATGCCGCGCGCATTCTGGGAGTCAGCCGCCAGACTTTGTACCGAAAGATGGCCCAGGATCGAAACATCACGTGTGAGCGATAGACCATGAAGGTCGGGGTGAGACGCAGAATGTCTGGCAGGTGACGTTCAACGACAAGCGCAAGAGCCGTGTCTACCTCGGCAGCGCAGCGGTGAAATTCTGGCGGCATCCATCGCTGCCATGCTTCTGACACTGGCGGACTTGGCGCCGGGTAATCTGACGATTCGGCGCTCTCTGCGTTTGACCAAACGCAAACGCGTCCTTCCCTAGAATCCCAGCGATGAAAACCACGTGCATTTCGCGACGCTTGGCCACGTTGACCACTCCGATGCTAAACAGCCTTGCGTGGGCTGTAGCGATGGCGTCCAGCGGGGTGCATGCGCAGTCGCCGTCCCACCTGGGCGAAGTGGTCGTCACTGGCACCCGATTGCCCACTCAACCGCTCGGCAGCACCCTGGTGGGCAAGGACGGCTTGATCTCCCGGCGCGCCGCCACCAGCGACACGGCCCAACTATTGCAAGACGTGCCCGGTGTGAGCCTCTATGGCGCCGGGGGCGTCTCCAGTCTGCCGGTGATTCATGGCCTGGCCGATGACCGCCTGCGCATACAGGTCGATGGCATGGACTTGATGGCGGCTTGCCCCAACCACATGAACTCGCCGCTTTCGTACATCGACCCCTCCCGGGTGGGTAGCATTTCCGTCTTTGCCGGCATTACCCCCGTGAGCGTGGGTGGTGACAGCATTGGCGGCACGATCCAGGTGCAATCGGCCCCCCCCGAGTTCGCCAATAGTGCCGACGCGCGGCTGACGCAAGGCGAAGCGGGCACGTTTTACCGCAGCAATGGTCGGGCCTGGGGTTTCAACCTGGGTGCGACGTACGCCAGCCAGAACATTCACATAGGCTACCGCACTTCCAGCGCACAGTCGTCCAATTACCT
>CAJBVC010000280.1 GCA_903958915.1 uncultured beta proteobacterium | reverse complement strand
GGCAGGATGCGGTCTTGTGCTTCAACCACCGTTACGTCAGCACCGAGCTTGCGGTAGACCAGCCCCAATTCCAGGCCAATGTAGCCACCACCGACGACGACCAGTTTCTTCGGGATACTGTCCGGTGACAGGGCTTGTGTGCTTGAGATGACCCGGCCACCAAAGGGCATACCCGGCAGCCCGAGTTCGACTGATCCGGTTGCCAGCAGCAGGTGCTCGCCCTGGATGCGTACGGCGGGGCCGGCTGCGTGGTCGAGCGTGACATCCACCGTCTTGCCGTCCACGATGTGCGCCCAGCCCTTGACGACCTTGACGCCATGCTTTTTCAGCAGGGCACCCACGCCACCCGTCAAGCGGGCAACGATGCCATCCTTCCAGCGCACGGTCTGCGCAATGTCGATGCGTGCCGACTCGACATGAATGCCCAGCGCGCTGCCACCCATGAAGTGGTGCGCCTGGTGGTAGGCATCGGCCGCGTGAATCATCGCCTTGGACGGAATGCAGCCCACGTTCAGACAGGTGCCGCCCAGTTGATCGCCTTCCACGAGGGTTGTGGCAATGCCAAGTTGCGCCGCACGAATGGCCGCCACATAGCCGCCAGGGCCACCGCCAATAATCAGCAGGGTTGTGTGTTGAATGTCCATTGCCCTTACTCCACAAACAAGGTGGCCGGGCATTCCAGGTAGCCACGGATCAATTGAATAAATTCGGCGGCATGCATGCCGTCGACCACCCGATGGTCAAAGCTCGACGACAGATTCATCATCTGGCGCGCCACCACCGCGCCGTTGCGCATCATGGGTCGCTCGACCATGCGGTTGATCCCCACAATCGCCACCTCGGGGTGGTTGATCACCGGCGTACTGACAATGCCGCCCAAAGCACCCAGGCTGGTAATGGTGATGGTGGAGCCGCTCAGCTCGTCACGCGTGGCCCGGCCACTGCGTGCCGCCTCACTCAGGCGCACTACCTCGGCAGCACAGGCCCACATATCGAGCGTTTCAGCGTGACGGATGACCGGAACCATCAGGCCGCCCTCGGTCTGCGTGGCAATGCCCAGATGCACCGCACCGTGGCGCGTGACCACACCCGCATCGTCATCAAAACGGGCGTTGACCACGGGGCGCTCACGCGCGGCCAGCACCACGGCGCGCACCAGGAAAGGCAGCACGGTCAGGCGCCCGCGCTCCTTGCCGTGTTTGGCGTTGAGCGTTGCACGCAAGGCCTCGAGCTCGGTCATGTCCACTTCTTCCACATAAGTGAAATGCGGAATGCGGCGCTTGGCGTCCTGCATCTTCTGCGCGATCTTGCGGCGCAGGCCGATGACAGGCACCGTCTGTTCGTCCAGCCGCGGGGCAAAGCGTTGGTCCGCCGTACCCGCGGGCTGGGCTTGCGCGGCACGCGCCACATAGCTTTGCAGATCCTCTTGGGTGATGCGACCTGCGGTGCCGGTGCCTGGCACAAACTGCAACTCGACACCCAGATCCCAGGCCTGGCGACGCACGGCCGGTGAGGCAATGGGCTTGTCGCCCGGCGCACGCACGAGGGCAGCAGGTAGCTGCTGCCCTCGTGCTGGCGTGGCGTGCGGGGCTGGCTGGCCTGGCTGACTTGGTAGAGGAGGAGATGCTGACGCGGGAGCCGATGCGGCCGTTGCTGCCACTGCTTTAGCCGGTTCTGGGGCAACTGCACTTGCTACTGAATTGGTAGCTGCTTGCGCATTGTTTACGGGGGCTAGAGGCACTTCTGACTTGAAATTACCGGCACCTTCAACCTCAATGCGAATGACTTCGGAGCCGACGGCCATCACCTGGCCAACCACACCGCCCAGGGCAATCACCTTGCCCGCCACCGCCGATGGAATTTCCACCGTCGCCTTGTCGGTCATGACGTCAGCCAGGATCTGATCCTCTGCCACCATGTCGCCCACCTGCACATGCCAGGCGACCAACTCGACTTCTGCGATGCCCTCGCCAATGTCTGGCATCTTGATGATATGAATTCCCATCATGCCTCCTTATGCCTGTATCGCGCGTTTGAACGCTTCAGCGACCCGCTGGGGGCCGGGAAAATACGCCCATTCCTGGGCGTGCGGATAAGGCGTGTCCCACCCCGCCACCCGCTCGTTAGGGGCTTCAAGGGGGTAGAAGCACTGCTCCTGAATCAGCGCGGTCAGCTCAGCACCAAAGCCACTGGTGCGTGTGGCTTCATGCACCACGACGCAGCGGCCCGTCTTCTTGACCGAAGCACCAATGGTTTCCAGATCCAGCGGCCAGATGGAGCGCAGATCGATGATCTCGGCATCGACACCGCTCTCGGCGGCAGCCGCTTCAGACACATAGACCATGGTCCCGTAGGCGATCACCGTCAGCTCCTTGCCGGGGCGAAAGATGGCCGCCTTGTCCAGCGGCACGGTGTAGTAGCCCTCGGGCACATTGCCCATGGGGTGTTTGGACCAGGGCACCACCGGCTTGTCGTGGTGGCCGTCGAACGGGCCGTTGTACAGGCGCTTGGGCTCCAGAAAGATGACCGGGTCATCGTTTTCGATGGACGCAATCAGCAGACCCTTGGCGTCATACGGGTTGGATGGCATCACCGTGCGCAAGCCGCAGACCTGGGTGAACATGGCCTCGGGGCTCTGGCTATGGGTTTGCCCACCGTAGATGCCGCCGCCGCAGGGCATGCGGATGGTAATCGGCGCTGTGAAGTCGCCCGCCGAGCGGTAGCGCAGGCGCGCCGCCTCGGACACGATCTGGTCAGTGGCCGGGTACACGTAATCGGCGAACTGGATCTCGATCACCGGGCGCAAGCCGTAAGCGCCCATGCCCACCGCGGTGCCGACAATGCCGCCCTCGGAGATGGGAGCGTCGAACACGCGCGAGGTGCCGTACTTCTTTTG